>NZ_JBDJPF010000055.1:0-49758 GCF_054957865.1 Streptomyces xingningensis | reverse complement strand
AGTCCGGCCAGACAGCGCAGCAGGGTGGACTTGCCGGAGCCGGAGCGGCCGAGCACGGCGACTATCTCCCCGGCACGCACCCGCAGGTCCACCCCGGCGAGGACGGGCAGTTCGCCGTCGGCGCCCGCATAGGACTTGGTCAGCCCGTCCGCGGCGAGCAGCACCTCGCCGTCCCGGGGCGGCGGGGCCTCGGCCGTCGCGCGGGCGGCACGCAGCTTGCGGAGGGCGCTCAGCACCATGTGGGGGCTCCATCGGGGTTGCTCAGAGGGCGTAGCGGGTTTCCGCGAGCCGGTAAAGACGCCGCCACACCAGGCGGTTGACGGTCACCACATACAGGGTCATCACCGCGACCCCGGTGATCAGGCGCGGCAGGTCGCCGTCGGCGGTGGCCCGGGCGATATAGCTGCCGAGGCCGGTGGCGGTGAGCGTGGTGCCGCCGAAGGCGACCACCTCGGAGACGATCGAGGCGTTCCACGCGCCGCCCGACGCGGTGACTCCGCCGGTGACATAGGAGGGCAGGATGCCGGGAACGATCAGGCGCCGCCAGCGCCGGACCCCGCGCACCCCGAGGTCGTCCATCGCCTCCCGCAGATCGGTGGGGATGGCCATGGCGCCGGCGATGGTGTTGAAGAGGATGTACCACTGGGCGCCGAGCGCCATCAGCAGGACGCCGCCGATGTCCAGGGACAGGCCGGTCCGCAGGAAGAGCCAGACGGCCAGCGGGAAGAGGAAGTTGGCCGGAAAGCTCGCCGCCACCTGCACCAGCGGCTGGGCGAAGCGGGTCAGCCGGGGCGAGAAGCCGATCCGCACCCCGACCGGCACCCACACCACCGTGGCCACCACCACGACCACCGTGACCCGGGCGAGGGTGGCCAGGCCCAGCAGCAGGGGCTCCCCGAAGATCCCCGGCCCGTTCCGCAGATACACATAGCGGCCCAGGTCGAGGAGTCCCCACAGGATCAGGGCGCCCGCGGCCGCCGCGAAGACGGCGTCGCCCGCGCGCCGCCGCCGCGCGTCCACGGCCAGCGGGCGGTCGTCGCGTCCGAAGACCCGGCCCGCCCTGGCGAGCGAGTGCCCCACGGGCCGCAGCGCCCGGCCCGGCAGCCGGGACAGGCCCGAGCGGCGCAGCAGTTGGAGAACGTAGGAGCGCTGCACCTCGCTCGCCTCGGCCTGTTCGTTCTTGAACTTCTCCGCCCAGGCCGTGAGCGGCCGCCAGAACAGGAAGTTCACCCCGACGACCAGGACGGCCATGGTGAGGATCGCCCAGCCGACCCGGCCCAGGTCGCCGTCGATGACGGCGGCCCCCGCGTAGGAGCCGACACCGGGCAGTGCGCGGCCCGTACCGCCGACGCTGATCGCCTCGGAGGCGACCAGGAAGAACCAGCCGCCGCCGAAGCTCATCATCCCGTTCCAGACCAGGCCGATGGCCCCGGAGGGCAGCTCCACCTTCCAGAAGCGCATCCACCGGGTGAAGCCGAACGAGCGGGAGAGCTCGTCGAGTTCACGGGGGAGCGAGATGAGCGACTGGTAGAGGCCGAAGGCCATGTTCCAGGCCTGCGAGGTGAAGATCGCGAAGATGGACGCACACTCCAGACCGAGCGTGGAGCCGGGCAGCAGTGCGGTGAAACCGGTCACCGCGACGGTGAGGAAGCCGAGCACCGGAACCGACTGGAGAATGTCCAGGGCGGGGATCAGGATCCGTTCCAGGCGGCGGCTGCGGGCCGCGGCACAGGCATAGCCGAGGGCGAAGACGGTGGACGCGGCGAGCGCGGCGAACATCCGCAGCAGGCTGCGCAGCGCGTCGTAGGGCAACCGCGCCGGATCGGTGCCGGCCTGCACCGCCTGGCCCGTTGCGAACCGGATGGTGGTGCCCTGGCCCAGGTGGAGGGCCAGATGGAACAGCACCAGGACGGCCGCGGCGGCCGCCACTTCCACCCCGAGGCGTGGCCCCGGGCGGCTCGTCCGGAACGGCATCACTAAAGACCTCCGGCCCCCAGGGGGCACGATGCTGCCGCCCGGCCGTGCTCGGTGATGCGGTTCGATGGGTGGTTGTCGGTGTGGGCGGCCCCACCGTGGGCCGCGCCGCGAGAAGTCTGCCGCTTGCTGCACTTATCCGCAAATAACCGTCCGGGGCGGCGGCCGTCGCCGCCCCGGACGGCGAGAGGTGTCAGCGGCCGCGGGCCGTGCCCGTGGTGAACGGCGCAAAGGTGTGGCTGAAGTACCAGGTGTCCTGGGCGATACCGGAGCAGGTGTCGGAGCCCTTGGTTCCGGGGCAGCCGCCGTTGTCGCGCTGGAGCGCCCAGAAGGAGAGGGTGTTGATGCCCTTGGCGACGGCCCAGTCGTAGACCTTGACCGCGTCCTGGGTGGTGAAGGTCTCCGCGGGACCGTAGTCGTCGATGCCGGGCATTTCGGTGATGCCGGTCATGGCCCACAGCTCGGCGGAGGTCTTCGCCGGGTACAGCTGCGCCAGTTGGCCGTGCAGGCCTTCGGCGGCGGTTATGGTGTCGGCGGCCATGTCGTGCTGAGCGCCGTTGTAGTAGTCAAACGTCATGATGTTGACCACATCGACCCGGGCGCCGTTGGCGACCGCGCTGCGCAGCACGGCGAGTCCGCTGTCGGCCAGGCCCGTGGTGGTCGTCGGCAGGGTGTACGAGAACTGTACGGTGCGGCCGGTGCTCGCCGCCCAGTCCTGCACCTGCTTGATCGCCTGGTTGCGGCGGTCCACTCCGGCGCTGTTGGTGAGGGAGTTGTCCTCGATGTCCAGGTCGAGGCGGGTCACATCATAGGTGGTGATGACGTTCTCATAGGCGGCGGCTATCTGATTGACGTCCGTACAGCTGTCGGCGATCTCGGTACCGCCGTTGTCCGCGGCATAGCCGCCGAAGGACGGGATGACATCGCCGCCGTTGGACCGGATCGTCGCAATGTCGCTGCCGAACACCGATGATGCGACGGGCTTGTTGGTGTCGCCGTTCCAGTACGGAGTACAGGAACCCCGCGCCTGGGTCTGGAGGAAGGCCATCGTCAGGTGCTTCGCCCCCGACTGGGCGGACAGGGCGGCCGGGCTGTCCGGGCCATAGGTCTCAAAGTAGGGCGCGAAGACCCGCGGTGGCAGCGGTGTCGCGGCGGTGGCCGTCCCGCCGCCGCCCAGCGCGAGCCCCGCGCTCGCGGCCAGCGTGGTCAGGGCGGTTGCCATGGTGCGCAGCGATATGCGTCGTCTCACGAATGCTCCCGGTGGCTGGGATGTGCACGGGGTGGAGGCGGTTGCGCGGTGAACATAGTTGGCCTGGACCAATGCGGCGTCAAGGGTTCCGGCGCGAAATGCGGGCAGGTAAAAGCCCCCTGTTCCCCAGGTGTTGACCCGGAACAGAGGGCTTTTCGCCGAACCGTCGCCGACCGGTCAGCCGTTGGCCGAGCCGTTGCCCGACAGCACCGGAATCTCGCTGAGGATGTGCGATGCCGGGTCGTCGCCGTTGTCGATCGTGGAGTTGTCGGTGCACTGCTGCTGCTGCTCGGAGCTGAGCACCGGAATGTCCTGGAGGCCGATGTTGAGAAGCGCGATGAGCGACTGGGCGTTGACCTTCCCGATGCCGAGGCACAGCTTGTTGAGCGTGCCCTGGATCAGGCTCATCTGCGGACTCTCCTGGCCACCGGTCGAGGTGTTGCCGTAGCCGGTCTTCGAGCCGTTCGCGTTGGCTACGTCGTCGTCGTTGCCGATCGCCATCGCGGGGGCGGCGACGGCGCCGACCGCGGATGCCGTCAAGACAGCCGTGGTGATTGCCTTCTTGAGCACGTCCATGCCTTTCGATCGAAGAGGTTTCCCGTCGGGAAGCGAACTGAGTAACTCTGACCCTTTTGGGAAGTTCCGGGATTTCACTCATTCGAGCCATTGCCGAATCCGGGCCGCAAGGCGGACGAATGCGGCATGGCCGCCGCATTGTCCGGATGGCGCCCGGAGAGCGGATACGCATGTGAGTGACGGCGCCGAATCGGTGCCGATCCGGCTGGTAGCGTGCGGAATACGGCGGGTTTCTCAGCCGTCGGCCCGCTCGGACGGCGCCCCCACACGACGCGTCCGGGCGGGCTCTTGGCGCGTGGACCGAGGAGGTCACGTGACCGTTGAATACGTCCGTTACCGCATTGCCGACCCGGACCGGCGCAAGGCATTCGAGAAGGCCTATGCCACCGCGGTGGAGCAGCTGTATGCGGCCCCCCAGTGCCTCGGGTACGAGCTGGCGCGCGGCGTGGAGGAACCGGACCGCTACGTCCTGCGGATCGAGTGGTCCTCGGTCGAGGATCATGAGCAGGGCTTCCGCAAGGGCCCGCATTTCCCGCCGTTCCTCGCCGAAATCAGGCCGTATGCGGCCGACATCGAGGAGATGAAGCACTACGAGCGCACGCTGGTGGTGGACAAGCGCCGGGCCTGACGGCGGACGCCGCCCGACCCGGGAGGTTACCGGGTCGTATACCCTCGACGGTGTGAATCTGTTGGTAAAGCGACGCCACGTGGACTATCTGCGCGTCACGAGCATGTCCTGTCGCCCTCACGGCTGACCCTCGCTCCGGCCGTCCGTTGAGCTCTCCGGGCCGGGGCGAACTCTTCGCTTTCCTCTTATCACCCATCGCCCGGCCCCGCCCCGTCCGCACACCCTGCGACGGCGCCGCGGGCCACCCGGCCACCGCCGGGCGCGTCCGGGCCCTCACGCTGTGGACATCTCATGATCAACGAGCTTCCCGTCATCGATCTCTCCGCCGCCGCGGGCGGCCCCGATGCCCGTGCCCGCTTCCATGACGCACTGCACACCGCCGCCCGCGAGGTGGGCTTCTTCCATCTGACGGGCCACGGCATCACCCCCGCCGAGACCGCCGGGCTGATGCGCACCCTCCGGGCCTTCTTCGCCCTGCCGGAAGCCGACCGGCTGGCCATCAGCAATCTCAACTCGCCGCACTTCCGCGGCTACACCCGCATCGGCGACGAGCGCACCGGCGGCAGCCGGGACTGGCGGGACCAGATGGACATAGGCGCCGAACGCGCGCCACGCATCCCCGCCCCCGGCGAGCCCGGCTACTGGTGGCTGGAGGGCCCCAACCAGTGGCCCGCCGCGCTTCCCGAGTTGCGCACCACCGCACTGCACTGGATCGAGCGGCTGAGCTCGGTGGCCCGGCTGCTGCTGCATGAACTGCTCGCCGCGATCGGCGCCCCCGAGGACTTCTATGACGACGCCTTCGCCGACCGCCCGCATCTGCACCTCAAGCTCGTCCGCTACCCCGGCAGCGCCCCCGACGGAGCCGGCCAGGGGGTGGGTGCCCACAAGGACTACGGCTTCCTGACCCTGCTGCTGCAGGACGAGGTCGGCGGGCTCCAAGTGGAGGCCCCCGACGGGTCGTTCCTCGATGTGCCGCCGCTGCCGGGCGCATTTGTGGTCAACCTCGGCGAGCTGCTGGAAGTGGCGACCAACGGCTATCTGAAGGCCACCAATCACCGGGTGGTCAGCCCGCCCGGCAGCCGGGAGCGCTACTCCGTCCCGTTCTTCTACAACCCGCGGCTGGACGCGCGCATCGAGCCCGTTCCCTTCCCGCACGCCCACCACGCCCCCGGCGTCACCCAGGACGCGGCCAACCCGCTGTTCGCCGAGTACGGGCGCAATGAGATCAAGGGCTGGCTGCGGGCGCATCCCGCCGTTGCCCGGCGCCACCACGCCGCTCTGCTGGACGCCCCGGTGGCCACCGGCTGACGCCCGGGGTCGTCTCGTCGTGCCCCGTCCGGCCGGGCCCGGCCCGGAGCAGTTGCCTCTCCTCGAGCCGCGGGGGCGGCAGCTGCTCCCGCGGACCGGAGGTCAGCGCCCGTCCCGGTTCAGCGCCCCCAGGGCCGCGCAGGTCAGCGCCGCCAGCACCGCACCCGCCACGAACAGCACCGGGGTGCCGAAGGTGCCGGACAGCAGGGTGACCACATAGGGCGCGAGCATGCCCAGATAGGCCGTCGTCCAGAACAGCGAGGTGAGCCGGGCCAGCCGGGCCGGCGGGGCGATCGCGGCGACCTCGGTCAGGCCGAAGGCCAGCGCCAGGCCGTAGCCGACACCGAACACGGCCGCCGCGATCAGGGCCGGCACCGGCTGACCGGACGCCGCGGCGGGGACCGCGACGGCGAAACCCACCACGATCACGGCCGGACCGGAGACCGCGGCGGCCGGCCGGTGCCGGGCCACCAGGCGCCGGGCCAGCGGCAGGACGAGCAGCCCCGCACCCGGGACCACGGCGGTGGCGATCCCGGCGTAGACCGTCCGCCAGCCGGTCAGCCCGTGGACCAGGCCGGGCAGGGTGACAAAGCCGATGGTGGGGGCGGCGAAGACCCAGGGGGCCAGGGGCAGCAGGGCGCGCCGGAAGCGCGACCAGTCCACCCCGACGGCCGGTACCGCCGCCGAGGCCGGCCGCACCGGCCGGGTCTCCGGCGCACCGCCGGCCGCCAGCAGGGCCGCCACCGCCAGGACCAGATGCGGCAGGTAGGCGGTCACCATGGGGTGCGGGGCCCACTGGGCGATCAGCGAGGCCACCAGCCCGCCGGAGGCGAAGCCCAGCGAGACGAACAGCCCGGCGCGGCGGGCCGCGGTGCCCGGATCCACGTCCGGGGTGAACGGGGGCGAGGACAGCTCCTTGACCCAGGCGGTTCCCGCGGCCAGCAGTGCCCCCGCGCCCACCCCGGTCAGCACCCGGCCGGGCGCCAGCCACCAGGTGGCGGCCGACCCCGCCATCAGAACGCAGGTGGACAGCAGGTTGACGGCCAGGGCGGTCAGTGCGACCGGGCGGCGGCCGTACCGGTCGGCCAGTGGACCGCCGATCAGCAGGCCGGGTATCAGCCCGGCCACATACACCGCCACCAGACCGGTGGCGGCCGACTCGGTCAGGCCGAGCTCGGACCGGTAGGCGCCGAGCAGCGAGGAGAACTGGTTGGCGCTCCACCCGGACGCGGTCATCATCCAGGCCGCCCGCAGCCCGAAGCGGGGACCGGACCGGGGGAGCGTGGACAGGGTGCTCTGTTGGGCCGTTGTGCTCATGACGGCAGTTGTACGAGGCACCGGCCCGCCCGGACTGCCCGCGTTCACGACTTGTGAACGCGGCCACGGCCCGCTTCCCGGGCGTGTTTAGGCTGGATGCCATGGATCTCCGTCTGCTGTCGTCCTTCCTCGCGGTGGTCGAGGAAGAGCACTTCGGCCGGGCCGCGGCGCGGCTCTTCCTCTCCCCGCCCGCCGTCACCCAGCACATCCGGCGGCTGGAGAGTGAACTGGGCACCCGCCTGCTCAACCGCAACCCGGTCTCCCCCACGCCCGCCGGGGAGCGGCTGGCCGGTCACGCCCGTACGCTGCTCGCCGCCGCCAATGCCGCGCTGGACGATCTGGCGGAGGTCGCGGCGGCCCGCCCCGACACCCCGAGGCCGTTGCGGGTCGGCATCATGGGCCATGGCTCGGCGGAGCTCACCCCCGCCGCGATCAACGCCTTCCGGCGCGCCCGCCCGGAAGTCCCGGTCGAGGTGCGGCAGCTCGACTACACCGAGCACATCAGCGCGCTGCTCGGGGACCGGGTGGATGTCGCGTTCGTCCGGCCCGCCCCCGACGACGAGCGCATCACCACCGATGTGCTCACCACCGAGCAGCGCATCGTCGCGGTGCCGGAGACCTCCCCGCTCGCCGACGCCCGCCGGGCCGGAGCACACCTGGCCGATGTCGCCGACCTGCCGTACGTCCGGGTGCCGCACCACACGCCCCGTGTCTTCACCGACTACCTCTACTTCGGCAACGAGGTGGGGCGCCGCGGCCCCGACTTCGCGCTGACCCCGCAGGACGTACTCACCGGCGTGGTCACCGGGCGGGCGGCCGGTTCCGGGCTGAAGTCCTTCGCGCGCTACTACGCCTGGCCCGGCGCGGTCTTCGTGCCGGTGCTGGACGCCCCCTGGGAGAGCAGCTACCTGGCCGTCCGGGCGGCCGACCGGGACCCCGAGGTCAGGATCTTCCGCGCCCTGGCGCTGGCGCTGGCCCGGGAGCTGGGGCCGCGCATCGGGGAGTCCCCGCTCACCGACCGGTGACCCCGCACCGGTCACCGGGCCGAGCCGCACCGGGTCGCCGAAATCCGGCTTCGCGAGATCGAGGGACGCGACGGCGGCCGGACCCGATGGGGTCGGCCGCCGGTGCTGAGGGTGCGGTCAGGGCCGTATCAGCTGGGTGGCCTGCTCGTCCGTGTTGGGGGCCGGCCCCGGATCGGGACGCCGCGCGGAATCGCTGATCTTGATCAGCAGTCCGATGAGCACCCAGGTGGCGACCTGGGAGGAACCGCCCGAGGCGAGGAAGGGCAGGGCCTTGCCGGTGAGCGGAATCAGCCCGGTGACACCGCCGGCGACCACAAAGACCTGGAGGGCCAGGGCGCTTGACAGTCCGGTGGCCAGCAGCTTGCCGAAGGCGTCACGGGCGTCCAGCCCCGCCCGCAGGCCCCGCTCGACGAGCAGCGCGTACAGCACCAGGACGGCCATCATGCCCGCCAGCCCGAGCTCCTCGCCGACCGTGGTGAGGATGAAGTCGCTGCGCCCGGCGAACTTGATGAGGTCGGAGTGTCCTTTGCCCAGGCCGGTGCCCATCACGCCGCCGCTGCCGAAGCTGAACAGCGCCTCGGCGGCCTGGTTGGACTTCATCTGCGGTGGCGGGGGATTGTTGTAGATGGACATCGGGTGCAGCCAGGCGAAGACCCGGCCCTTCACATGCGGCTCGAAGGAGCCCACCACTCCCGCCCCGACGGCGAACATGAGCACCCCCGACAGCGCCCAGCTGCCGCGTTCGGTGGCGGCGTAGAGCATGATCACGAACAGCCCGAAGAAGATCAGAGCGGTACCGAGGTCCCGCTCGAAGATGAGGACGAACAGGCTCAGCACCCAGACCGCCGCGATCGGGCCGAACTGGCGGCCGCGCGGCAGGTAGAAGCCCATCACCCGCCGACTGGCCAGCGCGAGCGCGTCCTTGTGCATCGTCAGATAGCCCGCGAAGAACACCGCGATGCCGATCTTGACAAACTCCCCGGGCTGGAAGGACAGCGCCCCCAGTTTGAGCCACCGCTTGGCGCCGTAGGAGTCCTCACCGAAGAACACCGGGGCGATCAGCAGCACCAGGGCGCCGAACACCATGAGGTATGTATAGCGCTGGAGATGGCGGTGATCCTTGAGCAGTACCAGGATGCCGATGCAGACGGCGAGGCCGATGGCACTCCACATCAGCTGGTTGGACTCGTTGGGGGCGGCGTGCCACCGGGCGGCGTAGGAGATGTCGAGCCGGTGGATCAGCACCAGGCCCAGGCCGCTCAGTCCGACGGCGATCGGCAGGATCAAGGGGTCGGCATGCGGCGCGAACTTGCGCACCCCCAGATGTGCCAGCCCCGCGACCGCCGCGAACCCGAGACCGTACCCGACCAGTGACCCCGACACCTTGCCGTCCACGGCCAGTCCCACGCAGGCATAGCCGAACAAGGTGAGCACCACCGCGAATCCCAGCATCAACAGCTCCGGATTGCGCCCCCTCCCCGGAACCCTCTGTGCCATCCGGGCCGCGGCCCGTCCTCCCACACCCATGTATCCCTCGGTCTTCCTCTGAGCCGTCGTCCGGCCAACCTTGCGCCCGGGAGCTGCCGCGATGCGGCCGGTACCCGACTGAAAGAGGTCCAGGACCCCCGAAAGGTTGCACGCCCGCGCAACTGTAGAGGCAGCGAGGACGTGCGCCGCCGCCGGGCTGCCCGCTGCCCCGCCGAACGCTCCGGCCGACGGTAGCCTCCGGTGGTCCGGCGGCCGACGGGCAGGGTCCCGTCCCGGCCATTTATGCCGGAACATCCCATGCGGGCGGCGCCTGCCGGAGGTCTGTGCCGCGGGCTTGCGCGGGCTCGGGACCTCCGCCGTTGAAGTGCCGTGCGCACTGCGCACATTGACGTCCGCTTATCGGCGGGGTACGGGTGGTGCGGACGGGGTGTCGATTTCTTGCTGATCCCTTCTGTGCGGCCGGGTGCGGTCTTGTGCGCCGGCTCGTCCGGTCGGGATACTCGTCCGGCGATTTGGCATGAACGCGACGCCTTGGTGAGGTCGCGCCCCTGCCGTCGCGTCCTCCGGGCCCGGCCGCGGACCCCGCGCCGGGCACACCCCCCATCGCAGGAGGCACGAGTGAAACCAGCACGGATACCCAGGCGGCGGGCGGCCCTGGCCGGGGCCGGCGCCGTGATCCTGGCGGCCACCACCCTCGGCATGCAGAGCGCCAACGCGGGCCCCTCGCCGCTCCCGGCGACCCTGACACCGGCTCAGGCCGGGCGGCTCGCCCACACGATAGACGCCCGCCTGGGATCGGACACCGCAGGCTCGTACTACGACGCCAAGGCCAAGAAGCTGGTCGTCAACGTCCTCGACCAGCGGACCGCGGACCGGGTGCGCCAAGCCGGGGCCGAGCCGAGGACGGTACGGCACTCGGCGGCCGAACTCGCCTCGGCCAGACGGGAGCTCGCCGCCAAGGCCACCATCCCGGGCACCGCCTGGTCGGTCGACCCCAAGACCAACAAGGTCTCCGTCACCGCCGACAGCACGGTCCGCGGCGCCAAGCTGGACCGGCTGAACAAGGTCGTCGCGTCCCTCGGCGACAAGGTCACCGTCAAGCACACGGCGGGCACGTTCCGGCCGAACATCGCGGGCGGCGACGCCATCTGGGCACCCACCGCGCGCTGTTCGCTGGGCTTCAACGTCACCAAGGGCGGACAGCCGTACTTCATCACCGCGGGCCACTGCGGCAACATCTCCAACACCTGGTCGGACAGCCAGGGCGGTAGCGAGATAGGCCAGACGGAGAGCTCCACCTTCCCGGGCCATGACTACGCCCTGGTGCGCTACACCAGCAACATCGACCACCCCAGCGCCGTGGACCTCTACAACGGCAGCCTGCAGAACATCAGCAGGGCCGCCGAGGCCACCGTCGGCGAGCAGGTGCAGCGCAGCGGCAGCACCACCCAGGTCCACGGCGGCTCGGTCACCGGCCTCAACGCCACCGTCAACTACCAAGAGGGCACGGTCACCGGGATGATAGACACCTCCGTCTGCGCCGAGCCGGGCGACAGCGGCGGTCCCCTCTTCGACAACGACGCCGCGATCGGCATCACCTCCGGCGGCAGCGGCGACTGCACCAACGGCGGAGAAACCTTCTTCCAGCCGGTCACCGACGCCCTCCAGGCGTTCGGAGCCACCATCCCCTGACGCACCCGCGCAGGTGTGGCCCCCGGACAGACCCCTTCCGTGTCTTCCGGGGGCCGCTTTTCCGTTGCCCGGGTTTTCCGTTGCCCGGGCCGCGGATATTCGCTCGCGAGCCCTCCGGGCACCTGACACGATCACCTGCATGCCGCAGACCACACCGCCGTCCGCCGCCCTCGTCCGCCGCCTGGCCCATGCGGCACTGGGCGGCGAACACCCGCCCGACGTCCGGCCCGTCGACGAGGGCGGCGAGCACTCCACCTGGTGGGCCGGTACCCACCGGATAGTGCGGTTCGCCCTGGACGAGGCCGGTGCGCGCCGCCAGCGCCGGGAGATCGCGCTGCGCGAGCTGGTCCGCCCACACCTCGGCGTCGAGGTGCCGGCGAGCATCGCGACCGGCGAGTGGGCAAGCGGACTCACCTTCACCGTCGACACCCGCCTGCCCGGCGAATCCGGCGAGCACCGGCCGGTCACCGCGGCCGGTGCGGCGGACCTGGCCCGGCTGCTGGCCGGGCTGCGCTCGGTGCCCACGGCCGAGGCGGCCGCCCTCGGCCTGCCCCGGTGCGAACCCCGCTCCCTGACCGACCTGCGCGACACCGCCCGGGCGGCGGCCGAACGGCTCGCCGCCGACGGCGAGTTCGACGGGGCGCCGCTCCCCGGGCCCACCCCGCCGGGCGCGGAACGCGTCCTGGTGCACGGCGACCTCAAGGGCGAGCACCTGATGGTGGACGCCGAGGGCCGGGTGCTCGGGGTGCTCGACTGGACGGACGCGATGATCGGCGATCCCGCCGAGGACGTCGCCGGACTCGCCATCTCCATCGGCGCCCCGGCCGCCGCACGCGTCGCGTCCGCCGCCGGATACGACCGCGATACGGGCACCTGCGGCATCGCCCTCGCCCGCCTCGACACCCTGCTGCGCCTCGCCGACCGGCTGTACGGCTCGGACGACAGCCCGCTTCCGCTGCTGCGGGCCCAGCTGGCGCGGGCCTGGGAGGCGTGACCGGCCGGTCCGGCCGGGGTCGGATCGAGCATCGAAGCGGCGATGGGCCTGCGCTGGGTGATCAGCGCGAACGGCGCGATGGGCAGCGGCTGTTCCGGGGGCCCCGGCCGCACGGGACGGCGCGGCCGTCGGCGGGCGCTGACGGGCCGCGCCCCGGACCCTGCACCGCGGATTACCGGCTGATCTGCGCCCCGGGACGGCGCGGCTCTTCCGCGAAGCCCTTCAGCAGCCCCCGCAACCCCAGTTCGAAGCGTTCGTCCAGCCCCCGCTCGGTCAGCGCCTCGCGGATGGCGACGAGGTTCGGATAGGCGTCGTCGCTGAGGTCGGCGAGCGCCTCCCGCATCGCGCCCAGGCGGGTTTCGCCGCTCTCACCGGGGCCGAAGGCGGTCTCCTGGCCGACGAAGCCGACGACGTAGTAGAGCAGCAGCAGATAGCCGTATCCGGCCGTCCGGTCGTCGAATCCGGCGCGGCGCAGCGTGCCGACCACATGGTCGGCGAGCCGCAGGCCGTTCGGGCCGAGGAAGGGCCGGCCGGAGAGCAGCGGCACGGCGGCGGCATGGGCGAGCATCGCCCGGCGCAGGCCACGTGCCACCTCCGCGAGCCGCGGTGACCAGTCGGCGGGTCCGTCCGGCTCCGGGAGCGGGCACTCGCCCACGATCGCGTCCGCGATCAGGTCGAAGAGCTCCTCCTTGTGCTGGACGTGCCAGTAGAGCGAGGGGTTCTTGACGTCCAGCGCGGTGGCCAGCCGGCGCATGCTGAATGCCTCGTACCCGTGTTCCGCCAGCAGATCGAGCGAGGCGCGCACGATCTCGCCGCGGCTCAGCCGGGGTTCTGTCCTCGTCTCGTCCCGGGAGGCGCGGCGGCGTGGCCGCGGGGGCAGCGGGCCGTCGGCGGCTCGGTCTGTCATGCGTTTCCTCACATCCCCCTCGGCTGCGCGTCCGGGCACAACCTAGCACCGCACGGGAGGGGGCTCAGCCGGCCCACCGGCCCGAGGTGAAGACCAGGGTGAGGACGGTCATCAACGGCGCGGCCACGCAGAGATAGGCGTACTTCAGCCATGGCCGCCGCATGCTCCAGACCGCGAGGCTGATCCACAGCGGCCACCACAGCAGCGAGGCCCGGGGGACGGACATGTACCAGTAGGAGGTGCCCAGCGCCCACAGATTGAGGGCGATGTAGACGGCTTCCGGCCATTGGCGCCGGGCGACGAGCACGGCCAGCAGCAGCACGCCGATCACCATGGCGAGCAGCTCGGCCTGGAACATCGCGGCATGGCCGGTGGTCTGGGCATGGCCGAAGGCCCCGTCCCAGGTGTTGCGCCAGGCCTCCCACGGAGTGTGGAACTGCCGGTACCAGCCCCGCTCCTGCGCGTGCTGCCAGGCCATCCAGTCACCGGTGCCCGCCTTGAGATACCAGGCGTAGGCCAGAGCGGGCACCGCCGGAAGCGCGAGCCAGGGAGCCGAACGCCAGGGGCCGCGCTCGCGGTCGATGGCTGGTGCCGCGCCAGCCGGGGTTTGCCCCGTCGCGACGCCCGGCACGCGCCCCCAAGCTCTCGGCTTCTTCCCCAAGCTCTCGGCTTCGCTCGAGCAGGGGATACCCCATTGAGCAGGGAGGTACCCCCTTCGCCGCACCGGCCGAAAGCCCAAGTACGTCCAAGTACGTCCAGTACGAGCCTTCCGGCCGGCACGCCGAGAGCACGCACCGGACGCCGCTCCCTTTGGGGCAAACCCCGGCTGGCGCGACACCAGGAACTGCACGACCAGTGCCGCCGCGAGGAAGAGGCCGCTGATTCTGACCGAGGTGGCGAGCGCGGCCAGGGTGGCCGCGAGGGGCCAGTTGCCCCGCTTGGCGGCGAGCCAGGCGGGCAGGGCGCAGGCCAGGAAGAGAGACTCGGTGTAACCGGCGGCCAGGAACACTGCACAGGGCGACACCAGCAGGAAGAGCGCCGCGCGCGGTCCCACCTGCTCCTGGGGGAAGTGCAGCCGGGCGATCCGCGCGAGCGCCGACACGGCCACCGCGCCCGCGGCGAACGAGATCAGCAGGCCGGCCAGGGTCCAGCTGGGGACCACGAAGTGGACGGCCCGCAAGGTCAGCGAGAGGCCGGGGAAGAACGCCTCGCGGTTGTCGGGCCGGGCCGAGCCGACGGCTCCGTCCCCGCCGAAGTAGCCGTGCTCGGCTATGCGCCGGAAGAAGTCCCAGTCCCAGCGGTCCCACAGGGAGAGGAAGGAGGGCGCGTGCTTGGCGTCGGGGTCCGAGGTGAACAGCCAGGCGGTGCAGTAGGCGGTGATCCACACACCGATCCGGGTCAGCACATACAGACCCAGCACCGCCCGGTCGGAGGCGCTCAGCGAGAAGGACCGGGGGAACGCGGGACGGAGGGAGGGCGACCGCCGCCGTGCGGCATGCGGGCCGTCCGATGCCGCGGCGGTCTTGGAGGCGCGCTGGGCCTGTGACGGTGCTTGCGGTATCGGTATGTCGGCCATGCGGTGGTGCCCTCTCGGCGTGCGAGTTCAACAATTCGGACGCCACAGCACATCACAGACATCAAGCGGTTCCCAAAGCGGTTGTCAATCGGCGGTAAAGAAATACGGCGGTCACCCACTGTTCATCGAACTGCTCTCCATCGATGCCGCGTTCAGTGGTGTCATGCTCATGATGCTCGGAATCGGCTCCGGGCCCGACGCGGGGAGAGTCCTTCTTGACTCCGAAATCCATACGTCCGCAGCGCCGCCGTCTCACCGCCGCGGCGGCATCGCTCGTGCTGGCAACGGCCGGTCTGGTGGCGGCCACCGGCACCACGGCACACGCCGCACCCCTCAAGTCGAAGTGCAGTCAGTCCTATCTGCCGCTGCCCGACCCATCGTGCCAGCCCGGCGCATACAACCCCGATGTCACCCAGGACACCATCGACGACACCATCTGCGTGCCCGGCTGGACCAAGACCGTCCGCCCGCCGGTCTCCTACACCAACCGGCTGAAGAAGCAGCAGATCGCCGAGTACGGCTACAGCGACAAGAACATGTCGGACTACGAGGAGGACCACCTGGTCCCGCTCGAACTGGGCGGCGCGCCCAAGGACCCGAAGAACCTGTGGCCGGAGCCCCGCTACGGTGACCAGCCCGCCCAGGACAAGGACAAGATCGAGAACAAGCTCAAGGTCGCCGTCTGTGGCGGCCGGGTGACCCTCGACGCCGCGCGCAGCGCCATCGCCACCGACTGGACCACCGCCCTGGACAAGCTCGGCATCTGATCACCCCCGGGCCCGGTTCCTCAGCGGCTCCAGGCCGTCGAGCAGCCGGGCCAGGCCGAACGCGAAGCGGCTGTCCATGCTCGGCCCGGCGATCTCTCCGGCCAGCTCCACGAGATGGGGGTAGCGGTCGGCGGGCAGGGCGGCCAGCTGTTCCCGCGCCTCGGCGACCGCCTCCTGGGGCGACGCCCCGAGCTCCTCGGCGGCGGACATCGGCACGGCTTCCTGGATGACGAAGCCCTGCACCCAAGTGGCCAGCGCATAGGCTGCGTTGGCCGCGTCGGGCCCGCTGAAGCCGGCCCGGCGCAGCAGGCTCAGCAGCCGCTCCATCGGGGCCAGCGTGCGCGGGCCGGGAGCGAAGCGGCCGGCCAGCACCCGGACTGCGCTCCGGTGGGCCAGCAGATGGGCCCGGAGCCGGTGGCTCGCCTCGGTGACGCTCTCCCGCCATTCCCCGGCGTCCGGCTCCCCGGCGACCGGGCGCAGGTCGAAACCGTCCCACAGGGCGTCGCCGGCGAGGTCCAGCAGCTCTTCCTTGTTCTGTACGTGCCAGTACAACGATGCCGCCTGTACCCCGACCTCGGCGGCGAGCTTGCGCATGGACAGCCCCTTGGGGCCCTCCCGCTCCAGCAGCCGCAGGGTCGCATCGGCCAGTTCTTCCCTGGTCAGGCCGGTTCGTCCGGTCGTCTGCCGAGCCGCCATGGCACCGCCTCTCCGATCGCCGTCCACCATGCCGCTTGCAATCTAACACCGTTAGTTGGAAGCTAACGTCGTTAGGGATTCGTCTAACGTTGTTAGGGGAGTGGTGTGGAGACATACTCACCGGGCCGCAAACGGCTCGTTCTGCTGACCCTGTGCTCAGGGCTGTTCATGGCGATGCTCGACAACCTGGTGGTGGGCACCGCCCTCCCGGACATCGGCCGGAGGCTGCATGCGGGAACATCCGGACTGCAGTGGGTGGTCGAGGCGTACAGCCTGGTCTACGCGGCGCTGCTGCTGACCGGCGGCGCACTCGGCGACCGCTGGGGGCGGCGCCCGGTCTACCTCGCCGGACTGGGGCTGTTCACCGCCGGGTCCGTGCTGTGCGCACTGGCCGGGGGCATGGGCTCGCTGATCGCCGGACGGGGCGTCCAGGGGGTAGGCGCCGCGCTGCTCACCCCGGGCTCGCTGTCCATCCTGCGGCATGTCTTCACCGACGAACGCGAGCGGGCCAAGGCGATCGGCATCTGGAGCGGCGTCTCCGGCTCCGGGCTGGCCATCGGCCCGGCGCTCGGCGGCCCGCTGGTCGACCACTTCGGCTGGGCCAGTGTGTTCTGGATCAATGTGCCGGTCGGCCTGGCCGGACTGGCCCTGGCCACACGGGTGTTGCCGCGGATGCCCAGGAGCGGGTCGCGACCCGACCCGGCCGGGCAGCTCACCGTCGTGCTGGGGCTCGCCGCGCTGGTGTACACCCTGATCGAAGGGCCGGTGCGCGGCTGGGGCGACCCACTGGTGCTGGGCGGCGGTGCAGCGGCGGCCCTCCTGCTGCTCGCCTTCACCGTGGTCGAACTGCGCGTGTCCACGCCCATGCTGGACCTGCGGCTGCTGACCCACCGGGTCACCGGCACCGCCGCCTGGGCCGGATTCACCGCCAGCTTCGGGTTCTTCGGCCTCGGGGTCTTCCTCAACCTCCATCTCCAGTACGTCCTCGGCCTCACCCCCAGCGAGGCGGGCTGGGCCATGCTGCCCGCCACTCTGGTCACCATGGCCACCGCCATCGGAGCCGGGCGGCTGTGCGCCGCCTTCGGCCCGCGGGTGCCGCTCGCCACCGGACTGACGCTGCTCGGCGCCGGCCTCGCGCTCTTCGCGTGCTACGGGCCCGGTGCGCGCTATGCGCAGTTCGGCTGGCTCATGCCCGTCATCGGCGCCGGGCTCGGCCTGACCTTCGCGCCCATCTCGATCGCGGTCATGGGCGCGGTACCGGCGGCCAGGGCAGGCATGGCGTCGGCCACCGTCAATATGTTCCGCGAGGTCGGCGGGGTGGCCGGGGTCGCCGTGATGGGCGTGGTGCTCACCACGCGGTTCGGCGCGGCACTGCGCGAACGGCTGCCATCGGGCAGCGGTGTGGACGCCGGTGCGCTGGCGCACTCCGTCACGGCCGGTGGCGGTCGTGGACTCGACCGGGGTGGCAGCGTGCCGTCGCCGGTCGGGCACGCGGTCACCGGTGCCTTTGTCACCGGGCTGCACCTGGCGATGCTGGTGGGGGCGGGGGCGCTGGCCGCCATGGCGGTGGCGGTGCTGTTGCTGATGCGCTCGCCGCGGGGCGGCGACCCGGCCGCCTCCGCGAACGTGCCGGCCGCGCCCGGCGCGGCGGCGCACCGCGGATAGGCCCGGGCCGGGCCGGTCCGCTCAGCCGAGCGTCGTCGGCGGCGGTGCGGGCGACGACACCGAGCGGTGGCCCGGCCGTCGGGAACGCCCAATGCGGACCGCAGCCGGTCCCCGAACGGCGGCCGGAACCACATGCGTTCACCCTTTCCCGCGCCTGTTCCCGGAGCACGTGCGATTTCCCGTGCGGAAGGGAACCATGAGCTGAGGAACCGCCTCTCAGAGGCCGAAACGTACACGATGCGAACACAACCCGAATGCGGGGCAGTTGATGACAGGAAGAGTCACACAGCGGCGATCGCCACACGCACGGAAGGCCGCCGTGAGGGCCGCGGTGGCGCTGACGGCCGGACTGCTGCTCGCGGGCACGGCATGGCCGGCCCAGGCCGCGCCCGCCACCGGTGCCGGCCCGGCGAAGCCGGGCTGTGGCGCCCTGAAGGGCCCGGCTGCGCCGATGGCGAACCGGGCGGCCGAGCCGGTGTCCGCCGCCCCCGTCGGGGCCGCCGGCCAGAAGGTCGCCTTCAAGGCACCCGCCCAGCTGCCCATCGGGCTCTGGTCACCCGCCGGCGTCACCCTGCGCACCCCCGTTTCCCAGGGCACCGTCCGACTCGACGTCAGCAGCCGGGGCTTCAGCACCGACTCGGTGACGATCCAGCGCTATGTGCCCCAGAGCCACCGCTGGATCGACCTCAACACAAGCCCGGGCAACACCAGGTGGCCGCACCACGGGGTCTTCACCTTCCCGCTCACCGCGACGGCGAGCCCCGCCCGGCCGCACACCGTGGCCCTGCGCCTCCAGGACCTCGACCGCCCCGGCAGGCTCACCGTCACCGCGTCCGTCAAGGACGGCCATGGCCACACCTACCGTGACCGGCCCCACACCGCGACCGCCACCCGGCCCGAGGCCACGGTCAGCGGCTGGCGGTCCGGCACCGCACTGGTGCGCGGCGGCCCGGCCCATGCCTTCACGCTCACCGTGAAGAACACCACCAACCGGCCCTACCCGGCGCTGGGCGCGGCCTACTTCGCCTATGGCGAGGGCAAGCAGCACACCCTGACGCCCAAGGACCTGGTCCTGCAGCAGTACCGGCCCGGCCGGGGCTGGACGACCGTCCCGCTGATCGCCGGCGGCTGTGACCCGGGCATGGGCGCCATGCTGCGTCCCACCGCCAAGCCCCCACTGGCCCCCGGCGCCACCGCCGTCTTCCGGCTGCGGCTGTCGGTCGCGGGGACCGCTCCCCGTGATGTGACCCATGCGGAGAGCGGGTTGTCGGTGGTCAATGACGACCAGTCCTTCTTCTCCCGGCAGCTGCCCTTCGCGATTCGCGGAAAGTAGTCGGCCGCCAACGGCACCCGGCGTCGGAGCCGCCCGGAATTTCCGGGCGGCTCCGACGTTTTCCGGGACATTTTCGGGGACGGGAAAGGTAGCGTGCTGCGCGACCCATTCGAAATACCCGGACGTCAGGAACAGCCATGCTCAAGGGATTCAAGAACTTCCTCATGCGCGGCGATCTCATCACCGTCGCCGTGGGCCTGATCATCGCGCTGGCCTTCAGCACTCTCATCAAGGCGTTCACGGATTTCGTGATCAACCCCATCATTGCCCGTGCCCAGGGCGGCCGTTCACTGGGGCTGGGCTGGCAGCTCGGCCGGGCGGGCAACAAGGCCACCTATCTCGACATCGGTTCCTTCATTTCAGCAGCCATTTACTTCCTCATCTTCATGGCCGTCGTCTACTTCCTGGTCATCGTGCCCTACAAGCACGTCCAGGCGCGGCGGGGCATGGTCGTCTTCGACGACCCCGGCCCGCTCAAGACCTGCCCGGCATGCCTGTCCGAGGACCTCCCGGCCGCCGCCCTCAGATGCCGGCACTGCTGCGCCGAGCAGCCACGGCCGGACGTCACCTCGCACTCCTAGTCCCGCGGCCTGCGCCGGCACCGCGCCCCGGCAGAGCCGTCTGCAGCGCCGCGGCCCGTAGCGCCGTGCCCCGGGCCCAGGCGCCGGTGACCAGGGCGCCGAGCAGGAGCACGGCCGCACCGCACCCGGCGATGATCCACCAGGCGGGCCTGGCCGCGGCCGCGAAAGCGGCCGGGCCGGGGTGCGCCGGGTCGGGCAGCCCCGCCGCCAGGACCGCGCCGGTCACCGCGACCCCCAGCGAGACACCCACCCGGCAGCTCGCCGTGGTGATCGCCGACGCCACCCCGGCCCGGGCCCGCGGCATCCCCGAGACCGCGAGGCCGGTGGCGGGCACGTCGGCCAGGCCGATCCCGGCGCCGAAGCACACATACCCCAGCACCGGCAGGGCGCCACGGCACTCCGTACCGCACAGCGCGAACACCAGCCCGCCCGCGGTCAGTGCCGCCCCCGCGAGCAGCAGCGGCGTCCGGGGCCCCCGGCGGCTGACCAGCCACCCCGAGAGCGGCGCGCAGATCACGGTCATCACCGGCATCGGCAGCACCCGGAGCCCGGCGGCCAGCGGGGAGAACCCGCGGGCGTTCTGCAGGTCGAGCGTGCTCAGGAAGAGGAAGCCGCCCAGCGTCGCGAAGGCGCACAGGGAGATGGCCACCGAACCGCTGAACGGGGCGCTGCGGAAGAACCGCAGATCGATCAGCGGTTCCGCGAGGCGGCGCTCGTACCCCAGCAGCCCGGCGAGCGCGGCCAGCGCAACCGTGCCGCAGACGAGCACCGGCGCAGTGAACAGGCCCCGGTGCGGGGCATCGGTGATCGCAAAGGTGAGGGGCCCCAGCAGGGCGACGACCAGCAGCTGGCCGATCACATCGAACCGGCGGGACACCTCGGCGCGTGACTCGGGGACATACCGGGCGGCGAGCGCCAGCGCGGCCAGCCCCACCGGCAGGTTGATCCAGAAGACGGAGCGCCAGCCCGCGCCGGACACCAGCGCGCCGCCGAGCAGCGGCCCCGCCGCCATTCCCATGGCGAACGCGCTGGTCCACACGCCGATCGCATGAGCCCGTCGCAGCTCATCGGGGACGGCATGGGTGATGATCGACAGGCAGACCGGGCCGAGGATCGCGCCGCCCAAGGCCTGGACCGCCCGGCAGGCGACCAGCTGGCCCACCGTGGACGCCAGACCGCACAGCACCGAACCCGCCGTGAACACCAGAAACCCGGCCAGGAAGACACGCCGCCGCCCGATCCGGTCGGCCGTGGCACCGGCCAGCACCATCAGCGATGCCACCAGCAGGTTGTAGGCGTCGATGGTCCACTGCAGCCCGGAAACGGAGGCGTGCAGCTCCCGCTGGATGGCGGGCAGGGCGACATTGAGGGCGGTGGAGTCGAGGCCCACCATGAAGACCGCCAGGCAGCAGATCGCCAGGACCATCCGGGGCGGCGAGGTTCCCCTGTCGGACACGGACCGTCACCCCGGGAGCGGACGCTCGGGCGGCGGAGCCGGCACCGGACGGGCCAACGGCCCACCGGGAACGCGGAGATGAGAGATGAAGCGCACCTCGATGCGTCCTGAACCGGTCACCCTGGTCCGGCCGGGATTGGCACAGGAACGGAAAGTCCCGGCAGCCGCGGGGCGGTCGGCGGAATCAGCGGAATCAGCGGAAGAACTCATGTCTCCTCCGGGAGAGTTGGCAAAGTCCGGCGAGAAATCCGCAATGCGGAATGCACATCAAGGCTAGAAAGCAAGCCCGCGCCGCCGTATCCGGTAATTGGTGGGCCCGCCAGGGGACATGGCCTCCACCGATCGGCGGAAAGACCGATATCCAAAGCGGACGCTTAATCGCCGAGGTGGGCGGGAACAATCAAAGAAGCCCGAATTGTGTGGGCGGGGGGAGCCGCCTGAGCCACGCACGGAGAACGGGATGGATCCCAAGAACCCCATGGAAACCAATGCCGCCCCGGCCGCTCCGGGCGCCCGGAGCCAGATGTCGGTGCTCAGGGACTGGGCATTCGCCCAGTTCCCGATCGCGATCGCGGTCTACGACCAGGACAACCGGCTGGTGCGGGCCAATGACGAGATGCTCCGCATCACCGGCTTCATCGAGGACGAGATACGGGGGCGGCGCTTCTCCGACTTCCAGCTCGGCTCGCCGTTCGATGAATTCACCAGGCTGATGGACCAGGTCAAGAGGACCGGTGAGCCCATACGCGTCGACAACAGCATCGTGGTGCCCGGCGACGGCCGGGAGCGCGTCTGGGCCAGCTTCTTCACCCCGCTGAAGGACGACTCCGGCCGGGCCCAGGGCGTGTCCATCGCCGCCCTGGACGTCACGGAGGAATACCGGGCCCAGCAGCGGCTGGCCCTGGTGAACGACGTGGGCGCCCGCATCGGCACCACCCTGGATGTGAACCGCACCGCCGCCGAGCTGACGGAGGCGACCGTCGGCCGGTTCGCCGACTTCGCCTGCGTCGACCTGCTGGAGACCGCGCTCCAGGGCGAACCCCCGCAGCCGGGGGCGACCGGCGCCGCGGTCACGCTGCGCCGCGCCGCGCAGCTGTCCGTGACCGGCGATGGCTCCGAGACGGCCATCAGCCCCGGGGACACCCACTTCTACCCGCCGCTCTCACCACCCGCCCGGGCCCTCACCGCCGACGAGGCGGCCCTGTACCGGACCGGCGATCCGGACGTACTCCAGTGGGCGGCCAGCACCCCGGCACTGCCCCCGAGCGTCCGCGACCATGGCGTCCACTCCGTGATCGTCGTACCGCTGAACGCCCGCGACACCCCCATCGGCCTGGTGCTCTTCGTACGCCATGGGACGACCGAGTCCTTTGACGACCATGACCTGCTGCTCGCCGAGGAGATCGCCGCCCGGGCGGCGATCTGCATCGACAACGCCCGCCGCTATGCCCGCGAGCGCAAGGTCGCCCTCACCCTCCAGCGCAGCCTGCTGCCCGGCCGGCTGCCGCACCAGGCCGCGGTGGAGGTCACCACCCGCTATCTGCCCGCCAGTTCACAGGCGGGCGTGGGAGGTGACTGGTACGACGTCATCCCGCTGTCCGGCGCCCGGGTGGCGCTGGTCGTCGGCGATGTCGTCGGCCACGGTCTCCAGGCGTCCGCCACCATGGGCAGGCTGCGCGCGGCCGTCCGTACGCTCGCCGACATCGACCTGCCCCCGGACGAGCTCCTCACCCACCTCGACGACCTCGTCATCCAGCTCACCCAGGACCGGGCCGCGGAGGCGGGGGACGACCCGGCGGGGGCGCGCGAGATGGGCGCGTCCTGCCTGTACGCGGTCTATGACCCGGTGTCCCGGCGCTGTGTGCTGGCCCGGGCCGGCCATCCGGCCCCGGTGCTGGTGACCTCCGATGGCACGGCAGCCTTCCTGGAGCTGCCCAGCGGGCCGCCGCTGGGCCTGGGCGGACTCCCCTTCGAATCCTATGAACTGGAGCTTCCCGAGGGCAGCCTGCTCGCCCTCTACACCGACGGCCTGGTCGAGGGGCACGGCCAGGACATCAACGAGGGACTGGAAAAGCTCCGGGAGTGCCTGGCCCGGCCCGCCGACTCGCTGGACCAGACCTGTGACGATGTGCTGGGGACGCTGCTGCACGGGCGGCCCGCCGACGACATCGCGCTGCTGCTGGCCCGCACCCGTGCCCTGCACCCGTGGCAGGTCGCCAGCTGGGAGCTGTCGGACGACCCGGCCACCGTGGCCGACGCCCGCAGGGGAGTGGTGGGGCGGCTGGAGGACTGGGGTCTGGAGGAGCTGTCCTTCACCACCGAGCTGGTGGTCAGCGAGCTCGTCACCAATGCGATCCGGCACGCCGAACCGCCCATCCGGCTGCGGCTGATCCGGGACAGCTCGCTGATCTGCGAGGTGTCGGACGGGAGCAGCACCTCCCCGCGCATGCGCCGGGCCCGCGCCTTTGACGAGGGCGGGCGGGGTCTGCTGCTGGTGGCCCAGCTCAGCAGGCGGTGGGGCACCCGGTTCACGGCCGACGGCGGCAAGACCATCTGGGCGGAGCAGCCGCTCACCCCGGCGGACTGAGGCGCCGGGCGGGCCCCGGGGATCCGGCCCGCCCGGCGGTCGTCATCAGTGCTTCGCCGACGGGGCGTTGTCCGCGGTCACATTGACCGCCGCCCAGGCCTTGTCGACCGTCTGGTACTCGGTGCCGTCCGCGCCGTAGATGTCCGCGGCGGCCTGCAGGGTGGCCGAACGGGCGTCGTGGAAGTCGGTGGTAGAGACCATGTAGCGGGTGAGCGCCCGGTAGAAGATCTGCTCCGCCTTGTCCCGGCCGATGCCGGTCACCGCCGAGCCGTCATGGGTCGGGGAGTCATAGGAGAAGCTCCCGATCGTCTTCTTGCCGCTGCCCTCGGCCAGCAGGTAGAAGGCGTGCGAGGAGACCCCGGAGCCCGCGTGCACCTCACGGTCGTAGGAGCCGGAGTCCCAGTAGTCGACGGTGCCCTCGAGCTTGTCCTGCGAGGGCTGGTCCAGGCGGCGCAGGAAGCCCTGGTCCAGGCCGAGCTTCTCACCGATCAGATAGTTCGGCGGATTGCCGGGGTTGTTGGCCCTGAACTCGACCGCGGTGCCGAAGATGTCCTCGAACGACTCATTGAGCGAGCCTGCCTCGCCGAACTGGTTCTGCTGGGAATCCACTCTGGTCGGCTGGAAGTTGGCGGTCGCCTCGACCACGCCGTGGGTCAGCTCATGGCCGGTGACGTCCAGTGCCACCAGCGGCTGCTTGAACGTTTCCCCGTCACCGTCGCCGTACAGCATGCAGGAGCAGTCGGGGGACCAGAACGCATTGCCCACCTTTGCGCCGAAGTGCACCATGGCATGCGGGCCGGCCCCGTCGTTCCTGATGCCGTTCCGGCCGAAGGTGCTCTTGTAGTAGTCGAAGGTGCTGGTGACGCCGAACTGCGCGTCCACCGCCGCGCTGCTCGGGTCGTCGGAAGTGCCGTTGCCCCAGCGGTTGGTGCTGTTGGTGAAGGCCTTTCCGGCGTCGAAGGTGCCGAGTTCCTGCCCGCCCGCGTTCCTGGTCTCCGCCTGTCCGCGGCTCGGGTCCTTGAGGGTGAAGGAGTTCTGCGCGGTCTGGGTGGTGGTGAGCGGGACGCTGCCGTCGAAGATCGCGGCGCCGGTTCCGGCGGCTTGGGCCGGGAAGCCGCCGGCGGTCCTGGCGCCGGCCTTCCCGGGGGTCCTCGCCGCGCCGAGCCGCGGGGCGGCCGTCCGTCCCTGCTCGCGCAGCGTGGCCTTGAGCCTGGGGGAGATGAACGCGTCGTTGAGCGGGGTGCTGCCCAGGACCTTGCCCGAGGTGGCGTCCACGGTCACGGTGCGGATGGCGCCCTTCTCGGCCGCATGGCCGCCCAGCACGGTCACCCGGTAGGCCAGGACGGCCTTGCCGCCCGTGGCGTCCACCACCAGCCGGGCCGCACCGGCGGTGCCGGCGGCCGACTGGGCGGCCTTGGCAGCGGCCTGACCCTTCGTCAGCTCGGGGGTGACCGAGGGGACGGACACCTGATGGTGTATCGCCCTGGTCGCACCCAGGTACTGCTGCTTGGCGCCGAGATGGACGACCAGGTCGCCGCCGATGACCGGCACGCCCCGGTACGCCCGCTCGAAGCGGACATGGCGCTTGCCCTCGGGATCGATGAGCGCGTCCTTGACGATCAGGGTCTCCTGCTTGCCGACGCCGGTGTCCTTGGCGTGGCCGGCGGCGGCGGAGCGGGCCGCCTTCACCACGTCCGCGCCCGCGGCCCGGGAGGCCGTGGCGGAGACGGCGGCTTCGCTCACCGGCCGGGACGGGGCCGCCGTGGCCACCGTGGCCATGGTCGCCGCCGCTGCCACCGCGACGGCGACAGCCAGTATTCGTCCGGGAGTTGCGAAGGATGTGGGGGATGTACGCACAGTTCGACGCCCTTGGTCGCAGGGGCGGTGCTGTCACTGGTGCACCGCGGGACCCCGTGGTCCCGCGCAGACTGTGCCTGGATTGGCATGTGCATGAAAAGACTGTTAACAAGGAGTTAACCGTGATTGAGCAACTCGTGACCTTGGCCCAACACAAGGTGAACCGGGTGCGACACCCTGTCCACTTGGCGATCAGGGCGGAGCGAGCCGCGGGCGGGTTGCCGGAGTCCGGGGATTGCTCACCAGGTGAGACGGGGCGTCACCCGGTGCGTGGACGCCGTCACTTGTGCGGCCAGTCGCCGCCCGGAACCGGTGTGCCCACGGCCCGCAGCCGCGCGGACAGCCGGCCCCCGGCGAGGTACACCCAGGCGCGTGCCGTACCGCCGCCGTCCAGCGACACGCCGCGCTCGACCCGCTCGTAGAGATCGCCGGATCCGCCGGGAGCGCAGCCCTCCAGGGTGTCCAGGGCGTCGAGGACGGTGTCGTAGTCCGCCGGGCCGAGGGTGATCAGCTCGCCGCGGATCTCGCCGTCCGGCGTGGCCACGGCATAGGGGTGGCCGGGCCCCTCGTAGAGCATCGCGCCCCGCAGCCGGGCGGGTTGTTCGGCCGCCGTCAGGCCGCGCAGGAACCCGTCGTAATTGCGCTGCCCGGGACGCAGCGTGCCGTACACGAAAACGGGCAACTGCCCGGGGTCCGTGGGCATCTCGGCTCCCATCCATCGCCGGGCAGTGAGTCGGCAGCAACCCTAAGCGCCGAACGCACCAGCGAGGAAGGTCAGTTCGCTCCGGTGCGGCCCCGCCGCAGGGCCCGGGCGAGCAGCCCGCCCAGCACGCCGGCGGCCAGTCCCCACAGCACGCCGAGCCCCGTCAGGGGCAGCATTCGCGCGCGCAGCCAGACCTCGCCGCCGAAGGAGCCCAGTTCACCGATCCCGATCAGTGACAGGCCGTAGCGGGCCGAGACCTGGGTGAGCCGGCCGATCACGAACAGGGCGACCGCCAGGGTCACCGCGAGCCGGACGGCCTGCTGCCAGAGCCGGGTGCGGGCGGGGGAGCGTACGGCCGTCAGCCACCCGGCGGCCAGCAGCGCGAGCGCCGCGAGGAGCGCCAACACCCAGGCCCGGCCGTCCTGTTCGCCGAGCGAGGACAGATCCACGGTGGCGGCCCGGCCGCCGTGCCCCCGCAGCACCGCCGCCGGTGCCTCGGGCATCGGCAGCCCGATGCCCTGCGGCACCTGCCCCTGCCAGGAGCCGCCGAGCCCGACACCGAAGGCGAGCCAGGCGAGATTGGGCGTGCCGAGCAGCAGCACCGCGAGCGTCTCCGCCGGATGGCCGTGCCGGAAGATGCCGACCACACCCACCACCAGGCCCACCGCCACATAGCCCAGCAGCACCGTCACCAGCGCGAGGACGGCGGGCCGGGCCGCGTCCCGCAGCCGTCCCAGCCGCCCGGACAGCGGTGTCCGGCGGGACGCCGGCACGACCACGGCCAGCAGCACCAGCAGCCACAGCAGGCCAAAGCCGAGCGTGGGGGCCACGGCCGCCCGGAAGCCGATGGTGGGCGTCGCGCCCAACGCCGCACCGATGTCGTTGAGCACCGACGTGCCCAGGCTGATCCGGAAGCTGTGCCGGGCCGCCAGGGCGGTCGACCACAGCGCCGGCAGCCACAGCACGGCCGTCCGGGCGGCCCGGCCGAGCAGCTCCGGCCCGCTCCGTGCCGCCCGCCGCAGGAACAGCACGGCGATCACCGACGCCCCGGTGAGAGTCACCGACAGCGGCACCACGGTCAGGCCGGCACCCGTACGGCCGAGGAAGCCCGCACCACCCGTCAGCTCCACCGATCCGCCGACCGCGGCGACCACGGTGGCCGCCACCACGGCCGGGAACGCCCCGGAGGGCAGCTCGTCGGCGCCCGCCGCCCAGAGGCCGAGCGCGGCGACCACGAGCATGGCGGCCACCGCGGCGACCACGGTGGCCAGAGCGTCCCCCCAGGACCTGAGCGACTGACCCACGCGGTCAACCTAAGCCCCTGCACGCCGTGCCACCCGTCCGTGAGGTCGCTCGGAGGACACCCTCCCGCTTGCGGGCCGCAGGGGGTTGAGACACACAATGAGCGCAGATGAGATGAAAAGTGATTAATGCCTGCAAAGGTGCAGGAAGCCGCGAGCCAAGGAGGAGGGCCGTGCCGTCCGAACCGTCCTCCGCCTTCCGGCAGGCCGTCGTCGCCCCGGGCCTGCCACGCGGCGCGCCCCCGCCCGCCGGTGCCCGTGACCACCGGCGGGCGGAGTGCGCGGCCCGCCCGCCGAGGACACGACGGCTCTGGGCGCCGCTGCTGCTGACCACGGCGGCGGTGATCTACAACGACTGGGTGCTGGAGTTCCTGCTGCCCACCGGACTCGACCCCAGACACTCCTACGTCAGCGAGCTCTACGCCGCCGACCAGCGCTTCCGCATCCCGTTCGGCGTCATCGAGCTCATCGCCGCCGCCCTGGTGACGGCGGGCGCCTGGCTGGCCCGGTCCCGCCCGGCCGGCCGTTGGGCCACGGCCGGATGCTGGTGCCTGGCCGCCTTCGGCATCGCCTCCGCCGCCGACGCCATCGTGCCGATGCGCTGCGCCCCCTCGGTGGAACCCGGTTGCGAGGCGGTCAACCCCTGGCACACGGCGACCAGCGCACTGGTCCATGCCGCGCTGTTCAGCACCATGGCCCTGTTCACCGTCGCCGCCCGGGCCGGCCGGCCGCGCTGGCCGCTGATCCGCCGCTGGACCCCCTGGCTGCCGGCCGGCGCCCTGGTGACCGCGGTGGCCACGGTCGGGCCGCTGTTCGGCCACCCCGGCTGGCACGGGATTCCACAGCGAGCGCATCTGCTGCTCGTGGGAGTGTGGTTCGTCCTGCTCGCCGCGGCGGTGCGCACGGACGCCGGAGACCGGAGATAGATGGGTGACGCCGGGGGAGCCGGACGCCGGGCCATCCTGTGCGGCGCGGCGGGCATCGTCCTGAGTACGGCCGGATGCGCGCACACCGGGTCACCCGGCGCTCCCGGCACGGCGGCCACCTCCTCCGGCGGCCTGCCCGCCACCCCGGCCTGGCGGCCCGACCCGGCCGACCTCGACCCCGAGGTGAAGCTGCGCGCCGTCCGGCTCGTCCAGGCCCTCGGCGGCTGGCCGCCCGGCGGCGGGGGAGCGGCACCGGCCCGCGACCGGGTGGCCGCGCTCGGCCTGCCCGCCTCCCTCGCCGGACAGGCCGGAGCGCTGCGGCCCGCCGCGGACCAGGCCGCGCTCGAGGTGATCTGCGCCCAGTACGGTGGCCTGCTGGCCGACTCCGCCAGCGTCCTCGTCGTCTGCCGGCAGTGGACGCACACCCCGGGCGGGCCCGTCCACGCGGGCGGTACGACCGTGGACGTACGCCTGTCCCGGGCCCGGCCCCGCTGGACGGTGACCGCGCTGCGCCCGGGCAGCCCGGGGCCTGCGGCCCGGCCGCCCTCCGCGGCGGCCCGCGCGGTGCTCGCCGACCCGCGGATCCGGCTGCCGCCCGCCGCCGAGGCCGATGTCCGCGGCGGCGCCGTGCATCCCAGCGCCCTGCGGGCGCTGCTCCGGCTGGCGGGCGGCTACCGCATGGACATCAGCGTGGTGCGGTCGGGGCACCCGCTCCAGGTGTTCGGCACCCGCAGGCCCAGCGACCATCCGTTCGGCCGGGCCTTCGACGTCTGGCGGATCAACGACCGTGCGGTGGTGGACCGGACGACGCCCCGCGACCTCGTCGAGGCCTTTATGCGCGATGCCGCGGCCGCCGGGTCCTACAACGTGGGAGGCCCGGTGCGACCGGCCGGCGGGGCCACCGCCAACCAGTTCTTCTCCGACGACACCCATCACGACCATGTGCACGTCGGCTTCGCGGAATGACACCCCGGGGTCGGCACGACTCGAGCACCACCCGCACCGGGTGGACGATCCCTTCGCGGCGGCGTTGACGACGACCCGGCCACGTCACCCGATCCAGTGATTGTCGCTCCGCGCCCACTGACCGACCCTGGAACCCAGGCAGAGCGCCCCCGCCAAACCGGTCGGCGCCCATGCAGAGGAGGGGAACCCATGACGAACCCACCGCTGGTGGCCTCAGCGCCCCCGGCAGCCGAGCCGTCCACGCCGCCCCACGCCCGTGAACTCCCCGCCGGGGAGCGGCCCGGCCCGAGGCGCTCCGCCTGGCTCGCCCCCGCCTTCACCGCCGTCGAGCTCGCCGCCGAGGTCACCGCCTACTCCGGACAGTGGTAGCCACGGCGGCACCGGGCGGGGGCACCCCATGACCGAGCAGGCGACGGACGGGCAGGCGACGGCCGACACCGAGGGCTTCACCGCCGCGCTGCACGCGCACGCCGAGCGGTACTGGCACCGGCACCCCGTCCACCTCCGGCTGCACCGCGGCGAACTCAGCCACGCGGAGCTGCGGCAGTGGATCGCCAACCGGTGGTACTACCAGAAGTGCCTCCCGCAGAAGGACGCCGCCATCGTCGCCAACTGCCCCGTGGCGGAGGTCCGTCGCCGCTGGACCCGCCGGATCACCTACCAGGACGGCACCGCCGACGGCCGCGGCGGCCACGCCCAGTGGCTCGCCCTCGCCGAAGCCGCCGGCCTCACCCGCACCGAAGTCCTCGACGAACGCCATGTGCTGCCCGCCGTCCGGTTCGCCACCGACGCCTATGTGAACTTCGCCCGCACCCGGCCGTGGACCGAAGCCGTCGCCGCCTCGCTCACCGAGCTGTTCTCACCCGGCCTGATGCGCGAGCGCCTCACCGCCCTGCGCACCCACTACCCATGGATCGCCCCCACCGGCCACGGCTACTTCACCGACCGCCCCGACGCGGCCGCCGCCGACGCGGAGCACGCCCTCCACCTGGTCACCACCTACTGCACCACGCCACCACAGCGCACCGCGGCACTCGATGCCCTGGCGTTCAAGTGCGATGTGCTCTGGAGCATGCTCGACGCCCTCGAGCACGCGGCCCGGGCGGAGTGACCATGGCGGACGGGATCCGATGGCGGCTGCGCGGCGGCGTCCGGCTCACCCACGACGCGGTACGGAACACCGGAGTGCTGCTGCACCCGGAAGGCGTCCTCCTGCTCAACGAGACCGCCGCGGCGGTCCTCAAGCTCTGCGACGGCGCCACCGATGTCACCGGCGTCACGGCCGCGCTGTCCAGGGCGTACACCTGTGTGGAAGCCCAGGACGTCCGGTCCTTCCTGGCCGGGCTCGCCGAGCGCCGCCTCATCGAACCGGCGGCCATCGCCGACGCGGAGCACGCCGATGCACCCGAGCCCTCCGATGAGTAGGCCGCTGGGCATGCTCGCCGAGCTGACCCACCGCTGCCCCCTGCGCTGCCCCTACTGCTCCAACCCGGTCGCCCTCGAGGCCCGTTCCGGCGAGCTGACCCGCGCCCAGTGGTGCCGGGTCCTCGGCGAGGCCCAGGAACTCGGGGTGCTCCAGACCCACTTCTCGGGCGGGGAGCCGCTGCTGCGCCGCGACCTCGCGGACCTCGTGGCGCACGCCCATGACCTCGGCCTCTACACCAGCGTCATCACCGGCGGCCAGACCCTGACCACCGCGCGGCTGGCCGGCCTGACCGCCGCCGGCCTCGACCACCTCCAACTCAGCCTGCAGGACGCCACGGCCCTGGCGGCCGACACCATCGCGGGCCGCCCGGCACACCGGCGCAAGCTGGCCGCCGCGGCCCGGGTCAAGGAGGCGGGCCTGCCGCTGACGCTCAATGTCGTCCTGCACCGCGCCAATATCGCGCACACCAAGGCCCTGATCGAACTCGCCGAGCGGCTGGGCGCCGACCGCCTCGAACTCGCCAACGCCCAGTACTACGGCTGGGCGTTGCTCAACCGTCGCGCCCTGCTGCCCACCCGCGCCCAGCTCGACGCCGCCGAACCGCTGGTGCGCGCCGAGCGCCACCGGCTGGCCGGCCGGCTGGAGATCGTCTATGTGACGGCCGACTACCACGACGGCCTGCCGAAGCCCTGCATGTACGGCTGGGGCAGCCGCCAGCTCACCGTCACCCCCCGGGGCGATGTGCTGCCCTGCCCCGCGGCGGCCCAGATCCCCGGCCTCGATGTGCCGAACGTCAAGGACGCCTCGCTGGCCGACATCTGGTTCGGCTCCGCGGCGTTCAACCGGTTCCGCGGCACGGACTGGATGGCCGAACCCTGCCGGAGCTGCCCGCGCAAGGAACTCGACCACGGCGGCTGCCGCTGCCAGGCCTTCCAGCTGACCGGCGACCCCGCCGCCACCGACCCCGCCTGCCGGTTCTCCCCGCACCACGCACTGGTGACCGGGGCCGTCCGGGAAGCGCGCACCCCGCCCGCCCGGAACACCTGGAGGACACGGTGACGAACTCCCCGGCATCGGTCACCACCCAGCACAACGACAACCGGCGCACCGGGGCCAATCTGCTGGAGACGGCACTGCGCCCGGACAGCGTCGGCCCGCTGACCTTCGGCAGGCTCTTCTCCCGCGCGGTCGACGGCGAGATCTACGCCCAGCCGCTCTGCCTGCCCGCTCAGGGCGGGCGCACCGTCGTCTACGCGGCCACCATGCACAACAGCGTGTATGCCTTCGACGGGGACGACCCACAGGCCCAAGCCCCGCTGTGGCACGCCTCGTTGGGCCCCTCGGCCCCGCTGCCCGACCCGCACATCGGCCCCTCCGGATACCGTGACATCGCCGTCGAGGTCGGTGTGGTCAGCACACCGGTCATCGATGCGGGGCGGCGGGTGCTCTATGCGGTCGCCTTCACCAAGGAGCCCGACGGATACCACCACACGCTGCACGCCCTGGACCTGGACACCGGCCGGGAGACCCTCGGCGGCCCGGTCCGGATCACCGCCACGGTGCCGGGAAACGGCGACGGCAGCGTGTCCGGCCGGCTCACCTTCACCAGCGAACGCCAGCTCCAGCGCGCCGCGCTGACCCTGGCGAACGGCCGGATCCAGGTGGCCTTCGCCTCGTACGGGGACCGAAGCCCGTACCACGGCTGGGTGTTCGCCTTCGACGCCGGCACCCTCCGGCGAAGGGGGGTGTACCTCACCACGCCCGACACCGGGCTCGGCGGCATCTGGCAGGCCGGCCAGGGACTCGCCGTCGACGACCACGGCGGCCTGTACTTCATGACCGGCAACGGCGGCTTCCACCCGGACGGTTCGAACCTCGGCGACAGCATCGTCAAACTCACCCCCGACCTCAGGCTCGCCGACTGGTTCTCACCGTTCGACAACGCGGTCCTGAACGCCACCGACGCCGATCTCGGCTCGGCCGGTCCGCTGCTTCTGCCCGGCACCAAACTGCTGCTCGGCGGCGGCAAGTCGAGCAGGTTCTATCTGCTGGACACCATGAACATGGGCCATTTCCACACCGGTTCGGACAGCCAGATCGTGCAGAGCTTCCAGGTGGTGGCACCGGACGCGCACACCCACCACATCCACGGCGGCCCGGTCCACTGGGACTTCGGTGACGGGCCATGGGTGTACGTATGGCCCGAGAACGCCGCGCTGCGCGCCTACCGGTTCACCGGCGGGCTGTTCGAGACGACCCCCGTGTCGACCAGCACCACCACCGACCCCACGGGGGTGCCCGGCGGAGCACCGGGTATGCCGGGCGGCCTGCTGTCCCTGTCCGCACACGGCGCCGACCCCGCGACCGGACTACTGTGGGGCTCCCATCCCTACCGCCAGGACGCCAACCAGCAGGTGGTGGCGGGCGTCCTGCGGGCCTACCGGGCGACCGACCTGACCAAGGAGGTGTGGAACAGCAGGATGAACGCCGCCCGTGACGACGTCGGGCTGTTCGCCAAGTTCGTCCCCCCGACGGTCGCCAACGGCAAGGTGTATCTGGCCACCTTCTCCGGGGCACTGCACGTGTACGGCCTGCTGGGGCACTGAACGGTTCACCCGGACGGCGCACCGCGCGAGCGGGCCCCGGCCGACGGTGCTGTGATGCAGGCGTGCCCACCCCACCGCCCACCGGCCCCGCGCCGCCCACCGGCCTCCGGCCGGGGCTGTGGCTGCGCTGCCTCGGCGGCGGCCTGGCGCTATGGGTACTGACCGTCCTGGTCACCTATGCCACCGAGAACACCAATCTGCTGCCGACCCTGATCCTGCTCGGCAGCTTCCTGGTCCCCGGCTGCTTCGCCCTGTGGGCCTATGAAAAACATGGCCTGGAATATGGCCTCGGGCTGCTGATCAGCTGTTTTGTCGTCGGCGGGGTGCTCGGGGTGCTGGGCGCCTCGGTGCTGGAGTACTACCTGCTGCACCCCTCGGTCACCCTCTTCCTCGGCGTCGGCCTCATCGAGGAGGCGGTCAAGGCCCTCGCCCTGATCCTGCTGCTGCGACGGCATCCGCGCATCCAGGGCCTGCGCGCGGGCATGGTGCTCGGCGGAGCGGTCGGCTTCGGCTTCGCCGCCTTCGAGAGCTCCGGGTACGCCTTCAACGCGCTGCTCACGGTCCGGGGCCTGTCGCTGCGCGGGCTGATCGAGACGGAGATCCTGCGCGGGCTGCTGGCCCCGTTCGGCCACGGCCTGTGGACCGCGATCCTCGGCGGGGCACTGCTCGCCTGCCGCCGGGACGGCCGCTACCACCTCAACGGCCGGGTGGCCGTCACATATCTGGGCGTATCGGTGCTGCACGCGCTGTGGGACTCGATGAACGGCATCGCCGTCTGGCTGGTGTACCGGCTGACGGCGACCGGCACCCAGCGCAGCCTGTTCGAGTACGGCTATCTGCCCCGTCCCACTAATGAACAGAAGCATCTCTACACGGTGTTCTCCGATGGCGGGCTGCTGGTCGTCGCCCTGACCGGAGTGGCCTGGCTGCTGGCATCGGCCGGACGGGCCCGGCGGGACGGCCCCTGACGAGGTCGGCCGGTCGCCGGTCACGAGCGGGTGCGCGGCAGGCTCGGCACGGTCATCAGCGTGCGGTACGCCCCGGCGGCGTGCGGCTCGCCGACCGGCTGCCCGTCCACCTCGACCCAGGCATGGGCGCGGAACGGGCCCGTGCGCACCCCCGTGCACCAGTCCGGCCAGGTGCCACGCAGCCTGCACAGCAGCGCGGTGGCCACGGAGCGCTGGAGACAGCCCTCTCCGGCGCAGCGGGCGCTGACCGCGACGACGGCGCGCCGGGCAGCGAGGGCCTGGTCGGCGGTGGCCGGACCGGCGCCGCGCCGTGCCAGCCCGAGCACGCGGCGCAGGTGGCGGGGGGAGAGCCGGATGAGCAGCCGGGCGGTCGCGACGGAGAGGAGCACGGGCGGGCGGTGGAGCAGGGGAACGCTCTCCCGGGCTGTGGTGACCATCTGCTGGCTCATGCCCGCACCACCAGGCGTGCGTCGAGCAGTGAGCGTACGAGGGCGGTGACGTCCTGGTCTCTGCGCTCGGCGGCGAGCTGTGGGTAGCGTTCACCGAGCCGGTGCGCTGTCTGCTGGGGCGTTGCTCCGCCGAGGAGGGCGCGCAGGATGAGCGCGGCGGTCGTATTGAGCTGCCAGTAGCGGCCGTTGGCCTCGTCGAGCAGCACCATGCCGTCGTCGGTGTCGGTCGCGGAGACGTCGGCACGCAGGGTGAGGGTCATGAGCATTCTCCCGTGGGGACGGCGGCGCACGGTGGTGCGATGGGGTCGGGGCGGGAGCGGAGCCAGGTCTCACAGGCCAGGGTGGGCTCCAGGAGGCGCTGCCCGTCCGGCCCGGTCTGCGGGCCGAGCAGGCTCGCTCGGACGGCGTCGGCATCGATCAGTCCCGCCCGGGCGAGCCGGGAGTCGTCGAAGAGCCGCAGGAGGGTGGTCCGGTTTGCGCGCAGCCCGGCGTGGTAGTCGACGGTGAAGTCGCCCTTGGTGGAGCGTTCCAGCAGGGGACCGGGCACGATGCCGCGCAACGCGGTGGTGAGGACCGGCTTGAAGCGGTGCGGCGTGTTGCGCTCGTGGACGCGGACGGAGAGTGCGGCTTCGATGACGTTGTCGTCGAGGTAGGGGGCGGCGTACTCCAGGCCGAGGCCGGTGGTCACCTGGCTCATGTGCCGGATACCGCGCCCGCCCGCCTGGAGGTGGGTGAGGGCGGCGTGCTGCCCTCGCTGCGGTGCGAGCGGCTCGGCTCCGTCGGCGGCCTCGCGGAGGAGGCGGTGCACCAGGTCGACGGCTTCGGGGCTTGCCCATGGGGGCATGCGAAGTTCGGGTCCCCAGGCCAGGGAGGGGAGCTCGCGTCCGCGCGCGGGCGGCGGCGGTTCGGTGAGCTGTTCCGTCGCAGTGGCCAGCCACCGCGCGTACGTACTTCGGTCCGCAAGCTCGCGCACTACGGGCCACAACGGCGCCGACTGCGCTGCCCGTTGCCGCTGGATCCGGCCGGCGGCCGCCAGCGGGTGACTCCTGATGTAGTCGTGCAGGTGCGGGGGGAGCGCACAGAACATCTCGTCCCCGCCGATGCCGACGAGGTGCAGTCGTGAACCCCGGCCGGTCAGCAGGGGGATGAGGGCCGCGTATCTGCCGACGTCCCGCACCCAGCCGCCGGGCTCGTCGGTGGGGACGTCCAGGCTGTCCAGCCCCGCGAGCCACGCGGGCAACTGGGCGCGCTCCGGCCTCAGATGCTCGCTGTCCGGCAATGCGGCAGCGGCACGTGTGGCCCACATGGTGTCGTCGTTGTCCGGGTCGGCGCCGTCCAAGTGCAGCGTGACGAGCCGTGCCCGGCCCCGGGCGGCGAGGAAGCACAGACTGGTGGAGTCCATACCGCCGGAGAGGTCCGCGCTGATCGTGCCGCCGTCCGCGGTGCAGCTCTCCACGGCGTCGACCAGTGCCCGGCGCACCGCTTCCGCGCCTTCGGTGCGCGGGACTTCCGGTTCCGGCGGCTGCCACCATCTGCCGGCGCGCGCCCGGCCATCCGGTTCGATCAACAGGCACTGGTCGGGGCTCAGCGCCTGGACTCCCCGCCACACGCACAAGGCATCCAGGGGATGGAAGACCGGCACGGACAGCAGGGAGAGCGCCAGCACCGCCTCGTCCATCCCCGCACCGGTCAGCGATGCGAGCCTGTACGGACTGCCGGCCGCCACCGTCACGCCGTGCACCCGGGTGTGGAACACCCGTCGCACCGCGGAAGCGCTGCCGCGCACGCGGACCCGGCCGGCGGCCGAGGCCGCCACGTGGTAGCTGCCCGCCAGACCGCGGACAGCATCTTCCACGTCCGCGACCTCCCGCACCCGCCGTGCACGTGCCGCCAGCGCACCGGCGGTGACCGGGCAGCGCCCGATCACCGCCAGCCGCGCCTCCCCTGCTGCTGCGATGGTCACCTGACCGTCCGGCCAGTCGCCCAGCAGCCACGGTCGTCCCGATGCGTGCGGGATCACCCGGGAGACCCGGGGAAGCAACGCTCGAGCCGCGGCGAGGCCCGCTTCACCGTCCGGCAGAACCGCGAACCACACCTCGCCAGCCACGGGTGTTCAGCCTCGTACGATCGTGTAGTAGCCGCCGTACAGGTCGGTGTGGTCGTAGGTGATGATCCCGCGGGTCAGTTCGGCGAAGTCGCCGAGCTCCGCCACGACAGGAGGCTCGTAGAATTCTTGCTGTTCCATGGGGGTTCCTCTTTCGGTGGCTTCCTCCTCATGCGGTGCGGGGTTTTTTACCGCGCCCCGGGGCTGCCCAGATGCCAACTCGCCAAGCTTTGCAGTGAATCACTCCATCCGAACGAGTGGTAAGTGATATGGAAACCTCAGCTGACTTACACGACAGGCGGGCGCAAATGCGGTGCGGCAGGAACGTCCCACTCGTGCGGTTGAGCCTCTGAGGCATCGCCGTATTCCGCGCGGTTCTCAGTTCACACCCGGGCCTCGACGGCGGCGGACGGATGCGAGGCGCTGGAGCCGGCACGACGGGGCGGGTTTCCTGCTGAAGGACTCGGCGCCCGGCGAGCTGACAGGCGCCGTGCGCGCGGCCGCCGCCGGGCGGCGGATGCGTACGAGCGGGGTCACAGTGAAGACATACGTCAGCCGGATACTCGCCAAGCTGGAGTGCGGTAACCGGGTGCAGGCCGCGCCGCCGGCCCGTGACGCGGGGCTGGGGGCGTAGGGCGACAACGGATTGCGAGACACCCATGACCGTGCTGCTGACCGTGGTGTTCGCGGTGCTGACGGCGGTCAGCAACGCCACGGCCACGGTCCTGCAGCGCAAGGCCGCCCGCACCGTGCCGGGCACCGATGGGCTGCGCCTGCGGCTGATGCTCGATCTGATGCGCCGTCCCGCGTGGTTCGGCGGGATCGCGGCGGTGATCTGCGCAGCGGTCTGCCAGGCACTGGCCCTCACCTGGGGATCGCTGGCGCTGGTCCAGCCGATCTTTGTCACCGAACTGCCATTCGCCCTGTTGATCGGGTGCGTCGTACTGCGACGCCGGCTTCCGGGCCAGGGCTGGGCCGCGGTGGTCGCGGTCGCCGCCGGGGTCGGCCTGGCGCTGGCCGCGGCGGCACCGTCCGGCGGGCACCCGCCGGTCTCCCTCGGACTGTGGGTGGCGGTGCTGGTCTGCACCGGCACAGTGGTCGGACTGTGCGTGGGCGGCGCCCTGAAACACCCTCCGGGCCGGGTCCGGGCAGCCCTGTTCGGCAGCGCGGCGGCCATCTCGTACGCGCTGACCGCCGCGCTGATGAAATCCGCGACCACCACCTTCGATCGCCATGGCGCCGGCGCCTTCGGCACGGCCTGGCAGACCTATGGCTTCTTTGCGGTCGGGGCGTTCGCCCTGTTCCTGCTGTCCAACGCCATGGCGTCGGGCCCCCTGGTGGCCTCCCAGCCCGCGCTCACCCTGGGCGACGCGCTGGTCAGCCTGTCGCTGGGCATCACGCTGTACGGGGAGCACGTACGCGCCGGGTGGTGGCTGATTCCGGAGCTGGCCGGGGTGGCGCTGGTGGCGGGCGGAACCCTGGTCCTCGCCCGGGTACGCAGCAGCCAGGCGTAGGGGGCAAGGAACCCTTCAACCCCCTAGCCCGGCGGCGGGCCGCCCATCATGCGGAGCATCCCCGCCCCACCGGTGCGCAGAAAGCGCACCACCAGGGCGGCGGCCGCCGTCAGGAAGGCGATGTTGAGCCAGGTGGTGTGGTTCCAGGACACCCCGCCCGCGGGCACCGTCGCGGAGGCCCGGTCGGGGACCAGCCCCAGTGCGCCGAACGCCAACTCCACCACGCACCCCGCGACGACCATCGCCACATAGCAGGTGCCCAGCAGAAAGACCGCCATCCGCGCCCCGTAGTACCGCCGGTAGATCGCGAGGATCGGCAGGATGAGCAGGTCGGCGAAGATGAACGCCACCACCCCGCCGAAGCTGATGCCGCCCTTCCACAGCACCACCGCCAGCGGCACATTGCCGATCGAGCAGACGAACGAGGCCATCGCGACCAGCGGGCCGACCAGCGGCCCCCACAACCTGGCGGCCAGCGGATGGCCGTGGAAGAAGAAGGCCCGCCAGAAGAAGTCCGGCACCCAGGCGGCGATCGCCCCCGCGATCAGCAGCCCCAGCACCAGGTCCCGCAGAATCGCCGCCCACTCCATGACGAAGACATGCGCCGTGGCGGTGAAGCCCGCGGGCGAGAACAGCCGCCGGACGAACGAGCCCTCGCCCCGGACGGACATGTCCATCGCGGCATGCCCCTCCATCGCCCCGGCCAGCCCCCGCCCGGCCTGCGCGCGCGCCTCACGCAGCAGCTCCTCGCCCAGCAGACGCCGGAACAGCACCGCCAGCACGACGATCATCAGCGGGCCGCCGGTGAACTCGGCGAGGGTGAACTGCCAGCCCATCAACAGGGCCAGGATGACGCCGAGTTCGACGACCAGATTGGTCGAAGCGATCTCGAAGGCCATCGCGGCGGTGAAGTGCGCGCCCTTGCGGAACAGGGAGCGCGCGAGCGCGACGGCGGCGTAGGAGCAGGACGAGGACGCGGCGCCCAGCGCGGCGGCGAGCGCCAGGGTCCGCGGGCGGTCGTCCCCCAGCGCGCCGACAACGGTGGACCTGCGGACGACGGACTGGACCACGGCCGACAGCCCGAAGCCCAGGATCAGCGCCCAGCCGATCTCCCAGGCCATGGCCCCGGCCATCGACAGAGCGTGCAGGACCGCGTGCATTCCCGAACCCTTCACCGGGTGTGCGTCAGAGGGACGGACCCTACCGGCTGTTGCCGCGCTCCGCCCGGATCAACGCGGTTGGCATCCCCCGTCATGGAACTGCGCCGGCCGGAGTGCTTTGTGACCGCCGTCAGGGGCGTCGTCCCAGCCCGGCCAGGAGGTCGGTCCAGGCGTCGGCGCCGGACGGCGCCGGGACCGGCTCCGCGAACAGCCCGGTAGCCGACAAGTCCGCCGCGTACGGCCCGAATTCGCGCACCGCGAAGGAGACCAGCGCCCGCGAGGGGCGTTCCTCCGCGCCGATCGCCCGGGACAGGTCCCAGGAGTGCACGATCGCGTCGGCCGTCATCTGCGAACAGTACGCGTCGGCGGTGGTGGGGCCGTAGGACAGCCGGACGGCCCGGCCGAGGGCCCCGCGCGCGGCGAACGCCTCACGGGCGGCACCGGCCGCCCGGTCCCAGGCGGCGACGGGATCGTCGCCGAGCAGATCCCCGTCCAGGGAACCGCCGAGATCCTCGATGGCGGCGCCGTCCAACAGCGGTGGCACCCACAGCTGTTCCACCGTGAGGTGGTTCACCAGGTCGCGCACGGTCCATTCGGTACACGGCGTCGCCAGGTCCCACTGCCCGGGCCGGACGGCGTGCACCCGGTCGGTGAACAGGCCGAGCGCTTCGCCGTGCCGGGCGAGCAGGGTCCGCCGGGTGTCGGTCATGACACCCATGATCCATGTCCTGCGCGACGGCGTCGACTCGGCCGAACGGCCCCTCAGCGCATGATGACCGGCGCCGGCGGTGCGAAGGTGCGAGCAGTGGCCCTACTCGGCGTGAGGAGCTGGGAGCGATGGATCTCCCCCTGGTCGTGGGCGTTGACGGGTCCCCCGGCAGCCTGCTGGCGCTGGACTGGGCCGTGGACGAGGCGGCCCGCCACGGCACCAGGCTGCGGCTGGTCTATGCCTCGCTGTGGGAGCGCTATGAGGGCAGGCTCCCGGCCCCCGAGGGCGTCCCCTCCGCCGAGGTGCTGGCGGAGGAACGCATCGTCGCCGTCGCCCTGCGGCGGGCCCGGGAGCGCAACCCGGCACTGGCGGCGGGCGCGGAGGTGCTGCCCGTGGAGGCGGTGAACGCCCTGCTGGACGAGGGGCACCACGCGGCCGCGCTGGTCACCGGCCCGTCCGGGCGGGGCACGATCACCGGGCTGCTGCTGGGGTCGGTGAGCCTCTCGGTGGCGGGCCGCGCCCACTGCCCGGTGATCGTGGTCCGGGGCGAGGAGCGTAATGTCCGGGGCGAGTACGGGCGCATCGTGGTCGGGGTCGGCGATGCCGCGGAGGCCGGGGCCGCCGTGCGGTTCGCCCTCCGCGAGGCGGCCGTCCGCGGCTGCGAGGTCCAGGCCGTACGCGCCTGGCGGTACCCCGCGCGGCAGTCGGTCGACCACTATCCGCTGCCCGCCGAGGACGCCGTCGACCACGAGGAACAGTGCGCGCGGGAGCTGACCGAGCTGCTGAGCGGACCACGGGCCGAGCACCCGGACGTCACCGTGCACGGCGTGACGCCCGAGGGCCCCGCGCACCGAGTGCTCGTCGAGGCGTCGGCCACCGCGGATCTGCTGGTCGTCGGTGCCACCCGGCGGCAGCGCGTGCTGGGCTTCCAGCTCGGCCGGGTCAGCCATGTCGCACTGCATCGCGCCGCTTGTCCGGTCGCGGTCGTCCCGCACGGATAAGAGGCGTTTACTGGAAATGTGCCGCCTTGAGCGGCCGACCCCGAAGGGGGGATCTGTGCGAACAGTGGGGTGAGATCGAGTGAATGCCTCCATGAGACCGTACCGGCTCCGGGCCGCCCTGATCGGGACCGCCTGTGCCGCCCTGCTGGCGGGCGGTGCCGGTGGAATCGCCGCCGCCTCGACGGTGGCGTCCGACACCCACGCGGCCACGGGCATAGAGCTGTCGATGCCCTATAAGGCCAAGAAGGAGTCCATAACGGTTAAGGCCAATAAGAAGTCGGTCAAGGTCGGCGAAAAGGTCACCCTCGCCGGTAAGACCACCAACATCCCCAAGGACGCCAAGCTCACCGTCCAGCACCAGCTCGGCAAGAAGTGGACCACCCTCCACGCCAGCACCAAGGTCAAGCGCGGTGGCGGCTACAGCACCGACGTCAAGCTCAACAAGAAGGGAACCGAACACCTGCGGGTGGCGCACGGCAAGACCGTCTCGCGCACGGTGACGGTGACCGTGCACTGACCCTCACCCGCCGCCCTGGAGCGCCATGGCAATGGCGGCGAACTCCTGCACCAGCGGGCTGCGCCGGGCGCTGTCCCAGGCCAGGCACACCTGGTTGGGCCCGATGCCGTCCACGGTGACGTGAACGATGTCCGGACGCGTGTAGGACGACGCCACGGACAGCGGAAGGACGACGACACCGTGACCGGCGGCGACGTGCTCCAGCTTCTCCTCGACCGTGCGCATGAGGGGCAACGCCCGGCGGCCCCGGGCGTGTGACGCCGACGCGATGTCCCGCCACTCCGGCACGACGTCCGGGTGCTGCAACAGATGCTCGTCGGCAAGGTCGGCGATCCCGATCGCGCCCTTCCCGGCGAGACGGTGACCGGCAGGCAGCACCGCCACGCGCGGTTCGGCCAGCAACGGCCGGACGCGCAAACCCCGTTGGTCGAGGGGCATGCGGACATAGCCGATATCGACCCGGCCGTCGCGGATCGCGTCGGCCTGGTCGTCCCAGCCGCTGCGCACCACGTCCACCGTCACCCCGGGATGGCGCTCACGCAGAGCCTGGACCGCGGCGGTGACGATGAGCCCGGGAGCGAACCCGACCGTGAACACCCGGGGCCCGCGGGCGGCACGGGCGACACGGCGGCGCAGCGCCTGGGCATTCGCCAGCAACGGGGCGGCGTCCGCGAGCAGTTGGGTGCCTGCCGGAGTCAGCTCGGTGGCCCGCTTGGTGCGCACGAACAGCTGGACCTTCAAGTCCTCCTCGAGCGCCCTGATCTGGCGGGAGAGGACGGGCTGCGCGATGTGCAGCGCCGCGGCGGCGCGGCCGAAATGCAACTGTTCGGCGACGGCCATGAAATACCGCAGCTTGCGCAGATCCAGATCCATCAGCGCTCCACCTCACCTCTGATGCCCTCAAGGTATGACAGCGGCGGAAAGAGGTCTTGGACCGGGGTGGCTGCCCGGCCCCATCGTGGACGCATCGATTCAGCCACCTTTCTTCTCCGGAGAGTCTTCATGAAACTGCACGGACAGCGGGTCGTCGTGCTGGGCGGTACCTCGGGCATCGGACTGGCCACCGCCGGGGCGGTTGCCGCACAGGGCGCGGAGGTCACGGTCGTCTCCAGCAGGAAGACCAGCGTCGAACGAGCCCTGGCCACCCTGCCGCCGGGCTCGCGGGGCCGGGTCGCCGACCTCACCGACGCACCGTCGGTCGAGGCCCTGTTCGACGACCTGGGCGACTTCGACCATCTGGTGTTCACCGCCGGGGAACCGCCGAGGTTCGCCCCCCTCGAGGGGCTGGACCCCGACGCGGCCAAAGGCCTGTTCTCGCTCCGCTTCTTCGGCGCCCTGTCCGCTGTCCGGGCCGCCCGGCCGCACCTGCGGGCCGGCGGCTCGATCACGCTGACCACCGGCACCGCCAAGGATCGGCCCGCGCCGGGCTGGACGGTTGCCGCAGGTGTCAGCGGCGCCGTCGACGCCCTGACCCGCGCCCTGGCGGTCGAACTCGCCCCGCTGAGGGTCAATGCCGTCTCCGCCGGCGTCGTACGGACCCCGATGTGGTCGGCGGCCCTGAGCGACGCCGACCGGGAACAGCTGTACGCCTCGGCTGCCGCGACCAACCCGACGGGACGCGTCGGCGAGGCCGCGGATCTCGCCCAGGCGTACCTGTTCCTGCTCACCCAGCCGTTCGCCACCGGAACGGTCCTCACGGTGGACGGCGGCATGGTCCTCGTCTGACCGGCCGGGGTCCGCACACGACGGAACGGCTTTGACATGTGCGCGGCGAAAGTTCAGGGGTTCGCCGCGCACATCCAGTCAGCTGGACAAATATCCGCTTTCATCAGGAACTTCGGGAACCGAAATGGCGTTCGGATCATCTGTAAAGGGTGGCGGGGGGCTGCTTCGCCCGCGCATGCACCGGCGGCGAAGCCGGGCCCGTCATCGATCGAGTCGCTGTTTTGGAGGTTGCTCACGTGCACGCCAGGTTGGGCCGTCGCCCCGTCCTGTTGATATCCGCCCTGATGGGCTCCCTGGTGCTGACCGCGTGTTCGTCGGGGGGTTCCGACAAGGCCGCCGACCCGGGGCCGGAGGCCAAGGTCACCGTCAGCCCGGCCGCCGCCGGCAAGGAGGCCAGGCTCGGCTCGCCGATCTCGGTGCAGGCGACCGGCGGCAAGCTCACCTCCGTCGAGGTCAAGGACGACAAGGGGCAGAAGATCGCCGGGCAGCTGGCCGGCGACGGTGCCTCGTGGAAGTCGGACGGCAAGGTCAGACCGCAGACCACCTACACCGTGAAGACCGCCACCGAGTCGGACAAGGGCCGCAAGTCCTCCGGAACCTCGTCCTTCCGCACCCAGCAGGCCCCGAGCGTCAACAAGCTCACCAACACCCCGGAGAACGGGCAGACCGTCGGCACCGGCATGCCGGTCTCGATCCTCTTCGATCACAAGATCGACAAGAGCAAGCGCGCCGAGATCGAGAAGGCCCTGAAGGTCACCACCTCGACCAAGGTCGAGGGTGCCTGGGGCTGGGTCACCGACTACTCGGGCGCGGACCGCATCGACTGGCGGCCCAAGACCTACTGGCCCACCGGGACCAAGGTCTCCGTGAAGGGCTCGCTGGCCGGGATCGACTCCGGCGAGGGCGGCTGGTTCGTCCGGGACTACGACTTCGGCTTCACCATCGGCGCCGACCACAAGGCCGTCATCGACGTCCCCTCGCACACCCTCACCATGTACGAGGACGGTAAGGCGGTCGGCAGCGTCAAGGGTTCGGCCGGCTCCCCGGACGACCCCACCCGCGGCGGCATCCACACGGTGCGCAGCAAGAACGCGGCCGAGACCATGGACTCCTCCACCATCGGCCACGGCAACGAGTGGATGCTGGACTCGCAGTGGGTCACCCATATGACCGCCTCCGGGACCTTCCTGCACTCCGCCCCCTGGAACCAGTCGGTCGGCGTGGAGAACAACAGCCACGGCTGCTTCGGCATGACCACCGAGGACGCCAAGACGGTCTACGACTTCCTGCCCGTCGGCTCCACCGTCGAGGTCAAGAACACCGCCAACCCGAACAAGACCGATGTCGGCAACGGCCTCGAGGTCTGGCAGGAGACCTGGCCCCAGTGGCAGCAGCGCAGCGCGCTGAAGTAACGGCACCCGCCTGACGCCCGGACGGCCCGGGAGGAGAAATCTCCTCCCGGGCCGTCCGGCTTTTGGGCTCAGCCCAGCATGCCCTCGATGAGGTCCGCGGCGCGCACGGCGCCGCCCGCGGCCCGGGTCTGTGCCCGCAGCAGCGCCGAACGGCGGGCCACCTCCGGGTCGCCGGTGAGCTCGGCCAGGGCCGTGCGCAGCAGTTCGGGCGTAGCGTCCGCGGTGTCGATGCGGCGGGCCACGCCCAGTTCGGCCAGCCGGTCGGCGTTGATGAACTGCTCGGCCGCCTGCGGGACGGCGATCATGGGTACGCCGGTGTACAGCCCTTCGCCGCAACCGCCCATCCCCGCATGGGTGACAAAGGCATCGGCCTGCTCCAGGATGGCCAACTGCGGTACCCAGGAGTGCACTTCGACGTTGGACGGGATCTCGCCCAGCGTTGCGAGGTCGGTGTGCTTCCCGATCTGCAGCACCACCTGCCACCCCGGCAGATCCCCGAAGGCCGCCAGGATCCGGCGGTAGAACTCCGGTTGCCGGGTGTAGGCCGAGCCGAGGGAGACCAGCAGGACCTTCCCGGCGCCGGCCGGCCGGGTCCAGCCACCCTGCACCGCCCGCTCGCCGAGACAGGGGCCGACAAAGGTCGCCACCTCGCGGTCGACCCGGTCCGCATGCGGCTGCATGGCCTCGGCGATCAGCGCCAGAGCCCGCGGTGGCCGCCCGGAGAAGGCGTCCACACCCGTGGTGGTGGCTCCGCAACGGGCCAGCCAGGCCCCGAACTTCGCCTGGTAGTCGGCGAAACCGGGCAGCTGCCTCAGCGGTCCCGCGAACTCGGCCTCGGCGTTCTCCCAGTACACAAACGTCGGTGACAACTGGACCAGCGGGCGGCCCTGCGCCTCGGCCAGGGCGCGAGCGCCATAGGCGCCGATGTCGTACAGATACAGATCGGCCGGATCGCGGTCATAGGCGGCCTTCAGCTGCGGCAGCGCCTGGATGGCGTCGTCGAGGAAGAGACCCATCGCGGCGACGGGGTCCTCCGGCCAGCAGTTGTCGGCGACCGGCAGAGTGGAGGAACAGGCCGTGAACTCGGCGCCGGTGGAGGTCACCAGCTCGGCCGCCACCGGGTCATTGGCATAGGTCACCCGGTGGCCACGGGCCACCAGCTCCCGGATGACCTCAAGTCCGGGCAGGACATGACTGACGGCGGGGATGCCGACCATCGCGATATGGGCACGGCGACGGGACAAGGGAGATCACTCTCTTTCAGATCTGCAGTGAAAGGGGCACGACGAGGAAGCGCTCCGTGATATGAGGAGCGCCGGATCCGATGAGGGAGCGGCGATGCCGCCCTCGGCCGTGTCAGTGGCAGATCTGAGAGAAGTACATGCCCCGGACGCTATCCCGGTCGCCGGGCGCGGGCCACCGGATTTTCGCGGCCGCCGACGGCGGCACCCTGCTCAATGACGCGCCGACTCAATGACGCGCCGACGCCAGCCGCTCCGCGAGCACCGCGGCCTGGCTGTGCGTGACATCGCGGGTGGCCGTCAGCAGCGTGAGCCGGTCCTGGGCGGCCAGCTCGCGCAGCCGCCCCAGTGCTTGCCGCCGCCGGGGGTCCCGCAGTTCATCGAGGTACCGACGGCGGAACTCGGCGAAGCGGCCGGGCTCATGGCCGTACCAGTGGCGCAGTTCGGTGGACGGGGCGACCTCGCGCAGCCACTCGTCGAGGTGCGCGTCCTCCTTGCGCATGCCGCGGGGCCAGATGCGATCGACCAGCACCCGCGTGCCGTCCTCGGGCGAGGACTCCTCGTAGACCCTGCGGCAGTTGATCCGTGGTGACGTTTTGGTCATGACGGCACCCCCTCCCTGTCCAGAGTGCTCCCTAGCATTGCCAGATAGTGTCTAGCAACGCTAGATTCTTCTCTATCATTGCTAGTTGATGCATGGAGGATGCTGCCCATGACTATGCGAGACCCATCGACCGTCTCCCCTCCGGCGCCGACCGCCGGACAGCCGCGGGTCACCCCGGACTGGTGGCCGCTGGCCGCGATTGTGGCGGCCGTCGCGATGCTGATGCTCGATGGCACGGTGGTGGTGGTGGTCGCGCTGCCGGACCTGCGGCAGGACCTGGGGGCGAAGCTGGTCGACGCCCAGTGGGTGCTCAATGCCTTCACCCTTCCCCTGGCCTGTTTCCAACTGGTCGCGGGCTTCCTGGGGGACCGGTTCGGCAGGCGGCGGATGTTCACCGGGGGAGTGCTGGTCTTCGGCGCGGCTTCGGTGGCCTGCGGTCTCGCGACCACGCCGGGCTTCCTGATCGCCGCGCGTGCGGTGCAGGGCGCCGCCGGTGCGGTGATCTTCGCCATGACACTGGCGCTGATCGCCCAGTGCTACCAGGGCAAGGCCAGGGGCGCGGCGTTCGGGATCCGGGGCGCCGTGGCGGGAGCAGTGGTGGTGCTCAGCCCGCTGCTGGGCGGAGCCCTGGTCTCGGGGCTGAGCTGGCGATGGATCTTCTTCGTCAATGTGCCCGTGGTGCTCTTCGTGCTGGCCGTCGCCCGGGTGAAGATCCCGCGCCAGGCCGAACTCCGTACCGGCCAACGTATGGACCTGGGCGGCCTGTTCACCCTCACCGCCGGGCTGCTGCTGCTGACCCTCGCCCTCCTCCGTGGTGGTGACCACGGCTGGACGAGCACCGGATCGCTCCTGCTGTTCGCCGGGGCGGGGGCGGCGCTGGTGGCCTTCCCGGCCGTCGAGAAGCGGCATCCGGACCCCATGCTCGACCTGTCGCTCTTCCGTCGCGGCTCTTTCACCGGCACCCAGATCGCCACCCTGTGCGCCAACGGCGGCTTCTTCGGGCTGCTCTTCTACCTCTCGCTGTACTTCCAGGACCAGCTCGGCTACTCGCCGATGAAGGCCGGTCTGTGCTTCCTCGCGGTCAATGTGCCGATTCTGCTGGTGAGTCCACTGGCCGGCACATTCATGGACCGGCTGCCCGCCCGGCTGCTGCCCTCCACCGGGCTCTTCCTCGTCGCGGCGGGGCTGGTGGTGATGCACGGGCTCACTCCCGCATCCGGCTGGCGGGAACTGGCCCCCGGGATGGCCATCACCGGGTTCGGCCTCGGCCTCACCCTGCCCGCCCTGGGATCCCTGGCGATGGACCTCGCCGATGACCGCCGGCTCGGCATGGCCGCCGGCGTCAACACCACGGCGAGCCAGGCCGGAATGACGATCGCCACCGCCGTCTACGGTGCCCTGCTCCAGGCCCGGACGCATGGACCCGTCGCCCGGGCGGCGCGTGCCGACTTCGTGGCCGGACTCAACCAGCTCACGCTGGTCGCGGCCGGGGTGGCCATGGCCGGAGCGCTGGCCGCGGTGGTCCTCGTGCGGACGCGGTCTTCTTCCCGCTGACGGTGGCCCGTTACCGGCGGCCGGGCCGCTGACCGTCCGGACCGGCACCGTCCGTCCCGTTGACGGGGCAACCCTGTCATGCCAGCTTCAGGCACAGGCGGGTCCCCCCGGACTCGCGTGACCGAAGGGGGAGTTCGGTGAAGCGAGTGTTGTCGGCGACGGCGGCCGTCCTCGCCGGGGCCATGCTGGTCGTCGGCCCGATGGGTACGGCCCGGGCGAGCCAGGGTGCGACCGTCCGGGACGCCGCCAGGATCGTGGTGTCGGACGGCGACCCGACATCCGAGGAACAGACCCGGCTGCGCGAGGTGGCAGGCGCCATCTGGACGCCGGAGCTGGCCGCGGGCTGGAATATGAACGGCGATGTGGCCGGTGTCCTGTCGCAGGCCACCGGCGAGATCCTCAAGTGCTCGGAGGCGTTCGCGCTGGTGCCCAGACCTCCGAAGTTCCTTCCGGGACTGGGCTATCTGGTGAGCTACTGGAAGCAGCTGCGGGACTACTACCTGGTGGTCAAGACGGACCGGACGTACCGCGCCTGTGTGGTGGCGACCGCGCTCAACTACCGGTCCGCCATCGAAATGGCCTCCCAGGGCATCTGACCGTCACCGGGCCAGCCGCCCCAGCAGGGCCGAGGCGGTGGTGACACCGACCGCCACCGCGGCGATGAGAACGGCGAAGTCCAGGCCCAGATGGGCCGGTGTGCCGATCAACAGGCCGCGCAGGGCGTCCACTTCGTAGCTGAGCGGATTGCCCCGGCTGATCGCCTGGAGCCAGTGCGGCATCAGCTCGATCGGATAGAGGGCGTTGGAGCCGAAGAACAGCGGCATGGTGATCGCCTGCCCGATGCCCATCAGCCGGTCGCGGGTCAGCACGAGTCCCGCGATCGTCATCGACAGACAGGAGAAGAACGCCGCACCCAGCAGGAGGACGGCCGCCACCCCGAGCAGGTTCAGCGGGTTGGCGGTCAGCCCCACCCCCAGCAGGGCCGACAGGACCAGGACGACCACCGCCTGGGCCAGCGCCCGCACCCCCGCGGCGAATGCCTTGCCCGTCACCAGGGCCGCCCTCGGGGTGGGGGTGACCAGCAACTTGGTGAGCACGCCCGCGTCCCGCTCCCAGATGATCTGGATGCCGTAGAAGATGGCGTTGACATCCTCCCCCTCGTAAACGAGGGGGATTCCTACGGCTCGCGCCGTGGG
>NZ_JBDJPF010000054.1:0-50705 GCF_054957865.1 Streptomyces xingningensis | reverse complement strand
GGCTCCCTCGCTTCATCTCATGCGCGCCAGCAAGCCCTTGGCATCAGTCATCTAGGGGGTGTCCGAGGGGGCGGGGCGGCGTGCGTACCGGGCGCACATGGCCGGTTGTCGGGACCAGCGGGTAGCGTGAGCTGCCGGTCATAATCCCGAACAGCCTGAGGAGTCCCGGTGACGCAGAGCGGACGCGGACAGGGAAACGAGCCGCAGCCCCCTGCGGCCCCGCCACCCGGCCGGCCATGGGGCGAGCCCTGGGGGCCGGGCGCGCAGCGCTCGCCCCTGCCCCCGGAGGTTCCGCCGCAGCCGCCGGTGCCGCCCGCACATCCGCCCGCGGCCGCGCCGGGCGACGCCGAGGCGACGCAGTACCTGCCGCCGGTGGGTGGCACGGGTGCGCCCCTGCCGCCCGCCTCGGCGCCGGGGGACGGTGAGGCGACCCGGTATCTGCCGCCGGTGGGTGGGGAGATATCGCATATATCCGGGATGCCCGGGCCCATGCCCGGTGCACCGGCGGGGGCGTTCGCCGAGGACGCCACCCAACTGCTGCCGCCGCAGGGCGGCGAGGCCACCCAGTACCTGCCCCCGGTGGGGAGCCCGGCCGGCGCGCCCCCGGCGGCGGGGGACCGGCCGCCGCCCGCGGAGTTCGACGGGCTGTTCCGCGCCTCGGAGCCCACCCGGCAACTCCCGCCCGTCCCGGCGCGGTCGGCGCCGCCCGCCGGGCCGCCCCTGCCGCCCGTCCCGGGCCCGGCCGCCGGGCCCGGCCCCAAGCCGAAGCGGAGCCGGACCAAGGTGCTGATCGGCGCCGGAGTGGCCGGCTGCGCCGTCGCCGGGCTCGCGGTCGGGGCGCTGCTCAGCGGCGGGGGAGGTGACAAGGGCGGGCAGCCGGGCAGCCCGCAGGCGGCCGTGAACGCCGAGCCCGGCAGCACGCCCTCCGCCTCCGCGTCCGCCAAGAAGCCGGCCGACCCGGCGGAAGGCCAGGCCAAGGCGCTGGACGCGCTGCTGAAGGACAGCGGCAACAGCCGGGACACCGTGATCAAGGCGGTGGATTCCACCAGGAGTTGCAAGGACCTCGGCCGGTCCGCCGGCGATCTGCGCACCGCCGCGAACGACCGCAACGCCCTGGTGACCCGGCTGGGAAAGACGGCCGTGGACAAGCTTCCCGGCCATGACGAGCTGTCGGCCCAGCTGACCAAGGCCTGGCAGTCGTCCGCCGCCGCGGACGGCCACTACGCCTCCTGGGCCGACCAGGCGGGCCGCAAGCACGGCTGCGCCAAGGACCGCGCCCGGCCCACCCGGGACAGCTCGGCCGGCGACAAGGCCAGCGGCGATGCGACGGCCGCCAAGAAGAAGGCCGCGGACCTCTGGAACCCGATCGCCAAGAAGTACGGGCTGCCCCAGCGCCAGTGGACGCAGCTATGAACCAAGAACGTACGATCGATTCTTGTGCAAGGTTCGGAGAAGTCTTCCCGTCGCGGCCGTCGCTCGACCACCATGGACGGCATGCCGCTCAATGACATGCCATGGTGGCGCTGGCGGGCGAACGTGCGCTCCGCGCTGCACATGCTCTCGGACCCGGGCTTCCAGCGCGAGTGCTGGCTGGCCGGGCACGAGGGGTACGGAGATGTGACGGACGCCGTCTACCGGCTGGTCGAGGACACCTGGCTGGACAACTGGTCGGCCGAGAAGTACGTCGGAACGGTCTTCCGGGACTCGGGCGAGGCCGCGCTGGTGGATGTCGCGGTGCTGCGGGTGCTGCGGATCATGCACCAGGTCGGCGCCGATGCCCCGGTCTCGGCCTACCTGGAGCACCACGGCTGGCCCGAGGCGGTACGGGCCGCCCGTGAGGCGCATGTCCGGCTGGCGGCGAGCGACGGGGACGACTCGGACGTGCCGCCGCGCTCGCTGCCCGTGCTGGCCATGCTGACCCGAGCCTGACGGCCTGGTCGGCGGCCGCCGGGCGGTCCGAGCGGAATCGAACGGTCCGGGCGGGCCGGCGGGTGTGCGACGCTATTGGGCTATGAACGCCTCGCAGCCGGCCCGGCCCGAACCGTCGGAACAGTACGTCCTCACCCTCTCCTGCCCGGACAAGCGGGGCATTGTGCACGCGGTGTCCAGCTACCTCTTCATGACCGGCTGCAACATCGAGGACAGCCAACAGTTCGGTGACCACGACACCGGGCTCTTCTTCATGCGGGTGCACTTCGGCGCGGAGGCGCCGGTGACGCTGGAGAAGCTGCGGGCCAGCTTCGCGGCGGTCGGGGACTCCTTCCAGATGGACTGGCAGATCCACCGCGCCGACCAGAAGATGCGGATCGTGCTGATGGTGTCGAAGTTCGGGCACTGCCTCAACGACCTGCTCTTCCGCTCCCGCATCGGGGCCCTTCCGGTGGAGATCGCCGCGGTGGTCTCCAACCACACCGACTTCGCCGAGCTGGTCGGCTCGTATGGCATCCCCTTCCACCACATTCCGGTGGCCAGGGAGAACAAGCCGGAGGCGGAGGCGAAGCTGCTGGAGCTGGTCCGCGCCGAGAAGGTCGAGCTGGTGGTGCTCGCCCGCTATATGCAGGTGCTTTCCGACGACCTCTGCAAGGAGCTGTCGGGGCGGATCATCAACATCCACCACTCCTTCCTGCCGAGCTTCAAGGGCGCCAAGCCCTACCACCAGGCGCACGCGCGCGGGGTCAAGCTGATCGGGGCCACCGCGCACTATGTGACCGCCGATCTGGACGAGGGGCCGATCATCGAGCAGGAGGTCGAGCGGGTGGGTCACGAAGTGACCCCCGAGCAGCTGGTCGCGGTGGGGCGCGATGTGGAGTGCCAGGCGCTCGCCCGCGCCGTGAAGTGGCACAGCGAGCACCGGGTGCTCCTCAACGGCCGGCGTACGGTCGTCTTCGCCTAGGGTTCGCCTTCGCCTAGGGTTCGCCCGGGGGCGGTCAGAGCCTGGACAGTGAGGCCGTCGCGAAGAGCACATCGCGGATCGCCTCGGGGTCGCCGTCCTGCCCGGCGGCCGCCTCCTGTGGCGCTATGTGGCCCGCTGCCAGCTGGCAGAACTCGACGCCCTCCAGCGCCACATGGGCCACCTCCGATTCCCGGGTGGCGGTGGCCGTGGGGGAGTCGAGCGCGATGTACCAGTGGCCGCCGCCGCGGCCCTCGATCTCCAGGTGCAGGGTGCGGCCCGGTGCGTCCGCCGTGCGCAGCAGGTGCGGCGGCGGAGCGAGCCCGGCCCGGCGACGCCGGTCGATCGCATCGGGCAGCAGCCGGGCGGCGAGGTCGATCATGTGGTTGAGGTGCGACGCGGCGGGCGGGCCGTAGGGGTAGTCGACGGCCTCGGCGATGTCCTCGGCGTGCACCCAGCACTCGAAGGCGCGGTCCAGGAAGGCATCGCACAGCGGCAGGCTGAACGCGCCGTATGCCACGGTCCGTTCGGCGACCGTGCCCTCGGCGAAGGAGACGGCCCGGGTCAGGGCGTGCCCCTGGTCGCGCCAGCGGCCGCGCACGGTGGCGGGCGGCTGGTCGGTGGCCCAGCAGGCCTCGGCGCGCTCGGCGGGGGAGCCGGCCGGGGCCGGGAGGCCGAGCGCGTCGGCGACCAGGCCGTCCACCGCGGTGAGGTGGGCGATCACGGTGGCCACCGTGGCGTCGCGGGCCGCGGTGCGCCGGCCGTCGAACCAGGTGAGCCGCACCGGTGCCCGCCAGTCCGCCTCGTCGATGTCATGGAGCAGGGCGTCCAGCCGGGCGGTCTCCGCCGCGTAGGGCGCGGCCCAGCCGGGCACCGGGATCCGGGCCGGGCGGCGGCCGAGACAGTGCGAGAGCACCCGGGAGCGCAGCGCCGGATCGAGGTCGAGGCTGTCCTCGGGGTGCAGCAGCGCGACCGCGTCGCGCAGCCGGACGGCCTCCTCGGCGCAGCCCGCGCAGTCCGTCAGGTGCTCCTCGACGGCCGCGGTCTCCTCGCCGGAACAGGCGGCCAGTGCCCAGGCGCCGAGCAGCGACTTGAGCAGCCGGTGCGTCGGGGGCCGGGACGTGCCGTCCACGGTGGTGGTGCGGGGTGCGGGGACGGCGGCGCTCATCGTCGGCTCCCGGCGCCCGGTGGCGCGATGGCGTGGTGTTTGCGGGGGCCCTGGTGGGCGGTGGAGAGCAGTTGCAGCCCGAGGCGGAGCCGGCGGCGGGCCTCCTCCTCGGTGACGCCGAGGCTGGCGGCGGCCCGGCAGTAGTCGAGGCGGCGGAAGTAGGCGAGGTCGAGGGCTTCGCGCAGGGGCGTGGGCATGGCGGAGACGATGTAGTCGGCGCGGGCGGCGGCGGAGGCCGCATGGACCTTCTCGTCGACCTCGCCCGGGGTGGACTCGCCGTCGCTCTCCGAGCGGCGCAGCCGGCCCACGGCCTGCCGGTGGGTGAGCGAGGCGATCCAGGAGCGCAGCGGGCCGTCCTTGGGGTTGTAGGCCTCGGGGTGCTCCCAGAGGTAGCCGAAGACCTCGCGGGTGACCCGGTCGGCGCCGCTCTCTTCGCCCAGGACCCGGTGGGCAAGGCCGTGCACCAGGGAGGCGAAGCGGTCGTACAGCTCGCCGAGGGCGGCTTCCTCGCCGTGCGCGAGCCGTTGCTGCATCTTGCGGTCCCAGCGGGGTGGTGCGTCGTTCGCCATGCTGCCTCCTCCGTCCGTGTTGGCGCTCACCCAGGTGGCTCGCATGGGTGTACGTCGTACTGGTGCCCAGAAGTGCTTGTGCCCACTGTCACATGCTCATCGAATCTAGGCGGTGGGTCTGACGGAGATCGCTCCTTCGGGGGCAATTCCGGGAAGACCGGCTCGCCAAGTGGTTGCAGATGGTAGGGCTATGTTCGCTTTGCGCTGATCTGGCCGATCGGTGTGGATCAGACCTGCCCGAATGTGCCGATGTGTTATGCGGGTGTGACCGCATATCCGGGGGAGAAGGCCTCGAGCTGGGCATAGGCTCAACGGCGGTCGGTTTATGCCAGGCGGCAGATTCACCGGGGCGGGTGAGGGATCTGCGCCCCGCATCAGGGAGGCGCACGCCGGGCGGCCATGCCGCGGAAGGGCTCATTCCGGAGAACGACGAGTGAAGGGCTCGAGCGCGTGACGTTGAAGGTGTCGGAGCACGAGCAGGGAAACTGGGCCGTGCTCGAGGTCTGTGGCGAGATGGATCTGGTGACCGCGCCCGCGGTCCGGCAGCGGGTGCACGAGGCGGTCGCCGAGGGGCGGCGGAGCCTGGTGCTCGACCTCGGCGGGGTTCGCTTCTGTGACTCCAGCGGCGTGGGTGTGCTGATCGCCGCCCGTCGGCTGATGCGCTCCTGCCAGGGCCGACTGCGGCTGATACTGCCCGCTCAGGGCGCCGTCGAGGGGTCGCATGTCAACCGGGTGCTGGCCGCCCTGGGTGTGCGCCGGCTCTTTGAGGTCTACCCGGACCTGGCCAGCGCGACCGCCGAGAACGCCGGGCCGCTCTCCGCCTGAGCGCTCCGCCGGACGCCCCATGCATATCAAACGACGCATCAACGACTCAGGTCACTAGCGCAGCTCCTGGGGCGGGAAGTCGGCGCGCACGGTGAAGCCGCCGTCCGCCGTCGGCCGGGCGTCCAGCGTCCCGCCCAGGCTCTGGGCCCGCTCGCGCAGCCCCACCAGCCCGTGCCCGCCGCCGGGCAGTCCGGGGGCCGGTGCGGCCGCGTCCGCCGGGCCGTTGCGGATCTCGACCCGCAGCCCGCCGTCCGGTTCGCTCACCCGCACCCGCACCTTGGACCCCGGCGCATGCTTGCGCACATTGGTGAGTGCCTCCTGCACCGTGCGGAAGGCCGCGCGCTCCACGGCCTCGGAGCGCTCCGCCGCCGGGTCCGTCTCGTTCGCATAGGTCACATCGAGGGCGCTCAGCTCGATCAGCCGGGGCAGGTCGCCCAGCTTGGGCTGCGGGGTGAGCTCCTCGGTGTCGGCGCCCGCCGCCCGCAGGATGCCGACCATGTGGCGCAGCTCGTCCAGGGTCCGTACGGACAGGTCGCGGATCGTCCGGGCGCTGTCCCGCGCCCGTGGGTCCTCGGTGCTGACCTGTACGGCTCCGGCCTGCAGGCTGATCAGGCTGACCTGGTGGGCGACGACATCGTGCATCTCCCGGGCGAGCCGGGCCCGCTCGGTGGCCAGCACCTGGTCGGCGAGCAGCCGGTCCTCGCGGTCCCGGCTGCGGGTCAGTTCGTCCAGCCGGCGGGCCAGTTCGCGGCGGGTGCGGGCCAGCAGGCCGCCCGCGATGGGGGCGGCCGCGATGACGACGGCGTTGACCAGGTCCAGGGCCAGCACCCGCCGGTCGTCCAGCGGGAGGTCGGAGACGGGGTACGGCAGGAAGTGGACGACGGCGAACAGCAGCCACATCGCCACCAGCAGCTTGCGGTCCGGCCTGCGGACGGCCGCCACCGTGTAGAGCGCGATCAGCGGCGCGAACCAGATATAGCCGATGTAGATGCCGGGCAGCGTGGCGAGGAAGACGGCGACGGGGAAGCGCCGCCGCCACAGCAGGACGAACGCGGCGCACAGCGACAGTGCCATCGGGAGCCCGAAGTCGGTCCCGTGCACCAGGAACGCATCGGCGGTGGCCAGCAGCACCGGTGCCAGGACCGGCACCCGGGCGGCCACCGGGCGGCGGGCGGTCCGGCTCATGGCGCGCCGCCCTGCCGGGGCCCACCGCCGTCCGGGCCGTGGCCGCCGAGCAGCCCGGCCCGGTCGGCGACGACCGCCGCCTGCACCCGGTTGAGCCCGCCCAGCTTGTCGAGGACCGCGCGCACATGGTCCTTGACCGTGCTGGGGGCCAGGCCCAGGCGCTCGGCGATCTGGGGATTGGCGAGGCCCGCGCCGACCTGGGCCAGCACCTCCCGCTCGCGCGGGGTCAGCGCGCACACCGCCCGGGCCGCCGAGGCCTCGGCCTCGGTGGCCAGATAGCCGCCGATCACCGCCCGGGTCACCCCGGGATCCAGCACGCTGCCACCGGCCGCGAGCGTCCGCACCGCCCGTACCAGCTGCTCCGGATCGGTGTCCTTGAGCAGGAAGCCCGAGGCCCCGGAGGACAGTGCGGCGGCGAGGTACTCGTCGGCGTCGAAGGTGGTCAGCATGGCAACGGCGGGCGGGTGCGGGGCGGCGCGGAGCGCGCCGAGCACGGTCAGGCCGGAGACATCCGGCATCCGGATGTCCAGCAGGACGACATCGGGCTCGCCCGCCAGGATGGTGTCCACAGCCTCGCCGCCACCGCAGTCCGCGATGACCTCGATGTCCGGGGCCGTGCCCAGGATCATCCGCAGCCCGGACCGGACCAGCTGTTCGTCGTCCACCACCGCAACACGGATCACCGCGTTTCCTGTCTCTCTGCGTTTTTCTGTGCTTTTCTGCGTTTCTGCGCCTTCGCGGTCTTCGCACCGGAAGTCGTCGTCTGCCACGGTGCCGCCGCACCTCCAGCCTGCCGCACTGGCCCGAGAAAAGCGGAGCCTGATACTCCACCGGCAGCCGGGCCGGCGGATTTCCCCTCCTGGCCGGCCGTCAGGCAGAGTGCTGTACATGCTGCATCACCCCGGGGCCGTGTCCCGCAGGCCGGCCCGTGTCCGGCAGGCCCGTACGCTCGTCACCGCCACCGTCTGCGCGCTGCTGGCCACGGCCTGCAGCGGCAAGCCCGCGTCCTCCGACTCCCGTGGCGCGAGCGGCGGTCTGTCCGTCTCCTACGAGGCACCGGGGCGCGGCGGCGCCGACGAGCGGGCCTTTCTGCGGGACCGCAAGCTGCCGGAGAAGGTGGCCGAGGACCTCAACGGCGCCCTGCGCCTGTCGAAGCGGATCGAGATAGTGGGCCGTAGCTGCCGGGGGGACAACTACCCCGAGTACGACCCGGACACCGGCCGGATCGTCCTCTGCTACGACTACATAGCCGACGTTCGCTCGGCGTTCGAGGACGCCAAGGCCCCCGACCCCGACCGGCAGACCGCCGGAGTCGTCACCGAGTCGCTCTACCACGAGGCCGCCCACGGCCTCATCCACCAGCTGGAGCTGGCCTTCACCGGCCATGAGGAGGACGTCGCCGACCAGTTCGCGGCGTACCGGATGATCCCGCAGGGCGCCGGGGGCCGGGCCGCGCTGCTGGCCGCCGCCGACAACTACGCGCAGGAGGCCGAGGACGGCGACCCCGAGGACTACGACCCCTCCGACGAGCATGCGCCGGACGCCGTCCGCGCCGCCAACTACCGCTGCTACCTGTATGGCGCCGCGCCCACCGACCGCCGCAGCAAGGAGCTTGTCGACGGCACGCTGCTGAGCGACGAGCGGGCCGAGCAGTGCCGCGACGAGTACCGCGACCTGCGGCGCGGCTGGGACCGGCTGCTGGCCCCGCACACCGCCTAGATCTTCGGCACCCCCTAGCCCCACGGCCGGTACGGTGGCGACGGCGCGGCCGGGCCCAGCGTGGTGGTGCCGGGCGGCGGCCGGTGGCCCAGCCCGGTGCGGTAGGCGTCCAGCGCCGCGTCCGTACGGCCGCCACGCCGCAGCAGATCGCCCAGCAGCCGGCACAGATCGGTGAGGTCGCCCGCCGCACCGGTCCGCTCCAGCAGGGAGAGCGCCGCGCAATAGTGCTCCTCGGCCGCCTCGGTATCGCCGCGCTCCTCCGCGAACAGCCCCAGCAGCCGGTGCGCGCCGCCCGCGTGCACCGCGCCCCGGTCGGCCCCGAGGGCCGACCCCGCCAGCAGCGGGCGCAGCAGTTCCACCGCCTCGGCCGCCTTGCCCCGCCGCCGCAGGACGTCCGCCAGCTCCACCTCGACCTGCCCGGTGAACAGCGCGGCGCGCTTGGCGGCCAGCATGTCGCGGGCGGTGCGCAGTTCGTGTTCCGCCGTGCGCAGACTGCCGTCCTGCGCGTGCGCATAGCCGCGCATCCAGTGACAGTGCGCCAGTTCGGTGCGGCTGTGCAACCGTTCACAGAGCCCCTGGGCCTTGGCCAGCGAGACATGGGCCTCCGCGATCCGGCCCGCGGCGATCAGGGCGCGGGCCACTCCCCGGTGGGTGCCCGCCACCAGCGCAGGGTTGTCCACCCGAGGCGCGAGGGCGAGTGCCCGCGCCGCGGCGTGCGCGGCGCGCGCATGCGCCCCCATGTCCATATACGGGGCGATGGCCGCGGTGTAGAGCGGCAGCAGGGTGTCCGGGGCATGCGGTCCGGAGGCGGCCAGTTCCTCGATGGCCGTCTCCAGGAGGTGGCAGGCGTAGCGCAGTTCGCCCGCCAGCAGATGTGCGGTGGCGCGGCCGCGCAGCGCCGGGACCCGGCGCGGCAACGGCTCGTCGGCGAGCAGCAGTTCGGCCTCCGCGAAGTGGTCGCGGGCATCGGTCAGTTCGCCGGATTCCAGGGCACAGTCCCCCAGCCCCTGGAGCGCGGCGGCCTGCTCGGACACCAGCGCGAGCGCGGCCGCCGCCTCCCGTACGGCGCGGAACAGCGCGGCCGCGTCCTCGGCGGCGCCGGTGGCCAGCGTGTGCCGCGCCCCGGCCAGCCGCGTCGCGAAGTCGGCCGGCTCGGGCGCCGGTATGCCATGGGTACGGTTCTCGGCCACGTCCACCCCTCGGTACATGACGCGGTGGGTCAAGCGGCGGGTTGCGCCCGCATGAGGTCATCCTGCCCGGAACGGGCGCATTCCGCCCACGCCTCGCGCCCCCCGTGCCCGCGGGGTGGGCTACCGCGTCAACTCCCGCTCCAGCGGCGTCCGGAACCGTGGCGTCACCCGCACCGCCCCGAGCCAGCCGGACAGCCGCCCGGCCTCCGCTTCGATCGCCGCGGCCGCCTCCCGCCCCGGGTCCGTCAGCGCCCGCCACACCACCTCGCCGTCGGCGCGCTGCGCCCAGCCGCCCACGATGCGGCCGTTCCACCACACGGTGGGGCCGATGTTGCCCGCGCGGTCGAAGAGCGCCGGGATGTCGGCCGGGGACAGATACCAGTCGCGGTCGCGCCAGCCCATGGCGGTCGGGTCGAGCCCGGGCAGCAGGGCCGCCCACGGGGCGGGCCGCCCCGCGGGGCCGGGGTGGTCCAGGTCGCCGGGCAGGGCCCAGCCGGTGCCCGCCGTCAGCTCCACCTCCACCGCGCCGGCCTCGGCGATCGCCTTGCGGGTGTCGCCCAGCGTCCAGCCGGTCCACCACTTCAGGTCCGCCTCCGTCGCCGGGCCGTAGGAGGCGAGCCAGCGCCGTGCCAGCTCCGTCTTCGCCTCCCGCACCGGCAGCTCCGGCAGCCGGGGCGCGGGCGCCCAGGGATAGCTGCTGCTGGTCCAGGACCCGCGCGGACGGGCCCGCCGCACGTGCCCGTCGGAGGCCAGCAGCCGCAGCACCCGGCTGCCCACGCTCTGCCGGGCCTCGTACGGCTTGCCCCGTGCCACGACGATCGTCTCCCGCAGGGCCGGTACGGCCTTGCCCAGCTCGGCCGTGGTGGCCTCGCCGTGCTCGGCGAGCGCCGCGAGGACCTCGCGCTCGGTCCCGGCGAGCCCGTCCTCGTCCCAGCGCGAGGGGTCCTCGGCGTTCTCGCGCAGGAACTTCAGCAGGTTCCGGCGTTCCCGGGCGGCGATCGCCCGGGCCGTCGAGGAGCTGACGTACGGGGCGAGCCCGGTCGTCACGGCAAACAGGGTGTGCCGCATGGAGAGCAGCTTGACGAGCGTCACATCCTCGTACAGCCCCCGCTCCACCTCCGCCGCCGACGGCTCGGCCAACCGGGCGCAGGCGGACAGATATACGGTCGCCGCGTCCGTGGCGTGCAGCCCCACCAGGGCGTCGGCCACCTCCTCGACGGAGGCGGCGTGGTGCTCGGGTGCGAGAAGGTGCCGTCGGCCGAGACGGGCCCGGCGCTGTTCGTCGGTGATACGGGGGCGGGAGCTGCTCATGGGGGGAGCGTAGAGGCCACCCAGGTCAAATCCTGACCTAGTTCCTCGGCGTTCCCCCGGCGTTCCCCGGCGTTCCCCCGGCCTTGTGCCGGGGTGGTGCCTCCGGGGGAACCCCGAGGGGAGGTCAGGGGTGAGTGGGGGCTGCCCCGGATGGGACGACGGCCCCGGCTCGACAGACTGATCAGCATGACGATCACGAAGCCGAACGCCAGCCCGACCGGCCGCCGTGGCAGCTGGCTCGGGGCAGCAAGTGCCGCACTGCTGGCCGCGGTTGGCGGCGCGAGCGCCGATCCCGCCGGTGCCGTGCCGCCGCTCGACCGGGAGGCGCTGCGGCGGGCGATGGACGAGCTGCCCGGCGGCGAGGTGACGGGGGCGCTGATACGCGTCGCCGGGGCGGACGGGCACTGGTGGGGCGCGTCCGGGGTGGCCGACCGGGGCACGGGGGAACCGGTGCGCTCCGGTGCGCCGTTCCGGATCGGCGGTCTCACCCGGCTCTTCACCGGCACGGTGCTGCTGCGGCTGGCGGTGGAGCACCGTGCCGATCCGGCGGCGGCCGGGGCACTGCTCCACCAGGCCACCGACTTCCCCGCGGCCGCGGCGTTCATCGAGGAGACGACCGGCCGCTCCTGCGCACAGGAAATACGGTCCCGTGTCATCAAGCCCCTGGGCCTGGGCGGGACGGCCGCGCCGGAGGACTGGGCGCGGGGCGGCATGGTCTCCACGGCGGCCGATCTGGACCGCTTGGTGACCGGGCTGCTGGGGGGCCGACTGCTCCCGCCGGAGCAGCAGGACGCGCTGTTCGAGCGTTTGGTGCTGCCGGGCGGCACGGAGATCCGGGGGGTGACGGCCGCCGGAGCCGGTCATGCGCACGGGGTCTTCGCCACCCGCGATCTCTCCCGCCGCCTGGTCTGCTCGCTCAACCTCGCGGAGCCGGCCGGCGAAGCCGGGCCGCCGCATCTCTCCCGCATGGCGACCGCGGCGTTCGGGCGGCGGTAAGGCACCCGGGCAAGGCATCCGGGCAAGGCATCCGGCTCAGCCGACGGCACCCGTACCCCACCGGCGGGCCGCGACGGCACCGGCCGTCCGGGCGAAGGCCGCGACGGCCAGGGAGCGGCTGTGTTCCGGCCACGCCAGCACCAGGGTGCTCGGCGCGGCATCGGTCACCGGCACGCACACCAGGCCGTGGCGCAGGGGCGCGAGGACGGACTCCGGCAGCACCGCCACGGTCCGGCCGAGAGTGATCAGCTGGACCAGCTGCACCAGGTCACTCACCTCCGGCCCGGTCGCGCGGCCCGGCATTCCGTCCGCCGCCCCGCCCAGGGGCAGTCCGTGCCACCGCGGCAGGGGCTCACCGCGCAGCTCGGCCAGCCGCAGGGACGCCCGCCCGGCCAGCGGGTGTTCTCCGGGCAGCACCGCGACCCTCGGCTCGACCAGCAACTCCTCGAAGTCGAGGCCCCGCAGATCGTCCAGCGGGCTGTGCAGCAGTGCCGCGTCCGCCTCCCCGGCCCGCAGCATGCGCGCCCGGTCACCGGAGTCCGCGAGGACCACCTCGACCGCCGGCGCGTCGGGTTCGCCGCCATGGGCGGCCAGGATCCCGGGCAGCAGCCCGCCGTCCCCGCCCGCCTTCATCACCAGCCGCAGAGCCGGACCGTGCTGCCCGGCCGCCCGCCGCGTCCGGTGCACGGCGGCGGCGACCGCGTCCAGCGCCAGCCGGCCTTCGCGGGCCAGTACCTCACCGGCCGGGGTCAAAGCGGTGCTGCGGCTGTCGCGTTCGAGCAGCTGGACGCCCATGCGGCGCTCCAGCCGCCGGATGGTCCTGGACAGCCCGGGCTGGGCGATCCCCAGCCGGGCGGCGGCCCTGCCGAAATGCAGTTCCTCGGCCACCGCCAGGAAACAGGCGAGCTCTCGTGTCTCCAGCTGGTCCATTCCATAAGGGTATCGACCGAGACCGAACGGTTCTTGGCCGAAGTCCCGGGCCCGGTGATGGACTTCCGGGCATGATCCTCCACACGCTGATCTACGCATTCTCCCCGTCCATGACCGAGCAGGACCGCGGCGGCTTCTTCACCGAACTGCACGACATCGTCATGCGGTCCGGGCTCGCCGAGGAGTTCACCCACCAGCTCCATCTGCCGCTGCCCATGGACGAGTACGCACCGGTGTTCGCCGCCGATGCGGTCGCCCAGATCACCTGCAAGGACCTCGAGACCCTGCAGGCGCTGTCCGGCCTGGCGGAGTTGCAGTCCTTCATCGCCCGCCGGCAGGCCCTGGCCCCCTATCGGACGGTGTGGGTCAACCACCGGCCGGCGTCCGCCGGCTGACCGCGCCCGCCCGCCGCCGCACCCCCGCGCGACGACCCCGTGGGGCAAGATGTGGCCATGGGGAGCTTCGCTGCACACGGCGGCGCACAGGGCGATGTGATCGCGGGCCGCTACCGGCTCGGGCAGCAGATCGGACGCGGTGGCATGGGCACCGTATGGCGTGCCACCGATGAGCTGCTCGGCCGTGAAGTGGCGGTCAAGGAGCTGCACATCGACGACGGTGCCTCGGCCGGCCACCGCGACCTGACGCTGCGCGAGGCCCGCACGGTGGCGCTGATCAAACATCCGAATGTGATGGTCCTGCACGACATCGTCGAGCAGGACGGGCGGCCCTGGATCGTCATGGAGCTGGTGGACGGCTGTTCGCTGTCCGATCGGCTGGCGGCCGACGGCCCCCTCGACGCCCGGGAAGCGGCCCGGATCGGGGTCGCCATGCTGGGCGCGCTGCGCGCGGCCCACGCCCGCGGGGTGCTGCACCGGGACATCAAGCCGCCGAACGTCCTCCTGGAGGCGGGCACCGGCCGGGTGGTGCTCACCGACTTCGGCATCGCCCGGGTGCCCGGAGCCACCACCATCACGGAGGCCGGGGCCTTCGTCGGCTCGCCGGAATACACCGCGCCGGAGCGGATGTCGGGCGGCCGGGCGGGGCCGGAGTCGGACCTGTGGTCGCTGGGCGTGCTGCTGTGCACGGCGCTCAGCGGCGCATCGCCGTTTCACCGCGACTCCCTCGGCGGCATCCTGCACGCGGTGGTCTATGACGAGATCCGCCCGCCGGAGTGCGCCGGGCCGCTGCTGCCGGTCGTCCGGGGCCTGTTGGAGCGCGACCCGGAGCGGCGGCTGGGCGCGGACGAGGCGGAGCGGCTGCTGCTCGCCTACCTGGAGACGGGGCGGGTGCCCACCGGCTCCGTCCACTACAGCCCGACCCAGCGCAGCGTGCCCACTCCGGTGCCCCGGCCCACGGCACCCCCGTCCACGGCACCTCCGCCCGCCGCGGACCCGCCGCCCCGGACCCGTGCCGCCCGGGTGCGTACCGCGCTCCTGGCGGCCCTGGCACTGGTGACCCTCGCCGGGCTGGGCGCCGGCGCGGCCACTCTGCTGATGGACAAGGACGACGACGCCCGGCAGGACGCCAAACCGGCCCGCTCGGCGGGCGTTTCGGCGGGCGTCCCCGGCGCGGCGGGCGCTCCGTCCGCGCCGCGGACCGGAGCCCCGGCCACCACCGGGGCCGCCGCCCCGGACGGCTACCACCTGGTGCAGGACCCGGCGGGCTTCTCGTTCGCCGTCCCCGACGGGTATGTCCGCTCGCTGGAACCGCCGCGGGTCTTCTACAAGTCGCCCGACGGGGAGTTCCGCATCGGCGTGCTCATCCAGGACCCGGTGGACGGCGGCCCGGCCGCCGTGATGCGCAGGCTGGCCGCCGGCGCCCCGGACGAGTACCCCGGCTACCGGGACGGCCGGACCGCGCCGACCAGGCACAACGGAAAGGACGCCGCCTCCTGGGAGTTCACCTGGAACGGCAATGACGAGATGCCGGGCCCCCGCCACACCTATGACATCAGCTGGAACGAGGCGGACAAGATGTACGACCTGTGGGTCTCCTCGCGGGTGGCCAAGTCGGCGCAGGGACACCGGGAGTTCGAAACCGCGCTGTCGACCTTCGTCCGCACCGAACCGATCTCCTGACCGCCGGTGAACCTGTCCGCCGGCGAACCCCTTCCATCGGTGAGCCCCTCCACCGATGAGCCCCTCCATCCGTGAAAAATGGCTACTGGCGGGTACCCAAGCGTGCGGGGCCCGTTTACGCTCGCCCTCATGACCGACTCGCGGCACGGCTCAACGGCGGCGCAACCACCGGAGGACAGGGTTCCAGGCGGCAATCCGGCCGCACCGGCCGGCGGTCGCACCGCCGCCGATGTGGTCACCCCCGGGCTCGTCGCCCGCCTCACCCACGGCGTGACCGGCTCCGGCACCACCGCCTGCCACACGCCGTTCACCGGCAAGGTCCTCGCGGAGCTGCCCGAGGCCACCCCCGAGGACGTCGCCGAGGCGTTCGTCCGGGCCCGCGAGGCGCAGCGCCACTGGGCCGCCGTGCCCGTACGACAGCGCGCCGCCGTCCTGTTGCGCTTCCATGACCTGCTGCTGAGCCGCCAGTCGGAGATCCTGGACCTGATCCAGCTCGAGACCGGCAAGGCACGCCTGCACGCCCACGAGGAGGTGCAGTCGGTGGCCGTCGCGGCCCGTCACTACGGGCGCCAGGGCCCCGCCTATGTACGGCCGAAGCGGCACACCGGGGTGCTGCCGGTGCTCACCAGGGTCACCGAACTGCGCTGCCCGCGCGGGGTGGTGGGCCAGATCTCGCCCTGGAACTACCCGCTGGAACTGTCCGTCGGCGATGCCCTGCCGGCCCTGGTGACCGGCAACGCCGTGGTGATGAAGCCGGACACCGAGACGGCGCTCACCGCCCTGTGGGCCCGCCAACTGCTCATCGAGGCGGGCCTGCCGGCCGCCGCCTGGCAGATCGTGCTGGGGGAGGGCCCGGTAGTGGGCCCCGCCGTCGTCGCCCACGCCGACTACGTCACCTTCACCGGCTCCACCCGCACCGGCCGCGAGGTCGCCCGGGGCGCCGCCGCCCGGCTGGTCGGCTGCTCGCTCGAACTCGGCGGCAAGAACGCCATGCTGGTCCTCCAGGATGCCGATGTGGACAAGGCCGCGGCGGGTGCGGTACGCGGCTGCTTCTCCTCCGCGGGCCAACTGTGCATCTCCATCGAGCGGCTGTATGTGCACACCTCGATCGCGGACGACTTCCTCGAGCGCTTCGCCGCCCGCACCAAGGCGATGCGGCTGGGCCCGGCCCTCGCCTATGGCGCCGACATGGGATCGCTGGCCTCCGAGCGGCAGCTGGCGGCCGTCGTCCGGCATGTCGACGAGGCCGTGGGCAAGGGTGCCGTGCTGGTGGCCGGTGGCCGCCAACGCCCGGACCTCGGGCCGCTGTTCTACGAGCCGACCATCCTCGACGGCGTCGAAGAGTCCATGGCGGTGTGCGCCGAGGAGACCTTCGGCCCGGTGGTGTCCGTCTATCGCTTCGACGACGAGAGCGAGGCGGTCGACCGGGCCAACTCCACCCCGTACGGTCTCAATGCGAGCGTCTGGACCAGGGACGGCCGGCGCGGCCGCGCCATCGCCGCCCGGCTGCGCACCGGCACGGTCAACGTCAACGAGTCCTATGCGGCCGCCTATGGCAGCGCCCGGGCGCCGATGGGCGGCATGGGCGAGTCCGGCCTGGGCCGTCGGCACGGCTCGGCGGGCATTCTCAAATACACCGAGGCCCAGACCGTCGCACACCAGCGACTGGTGCCGCTGGCCCCGTCCTTCGGGCTGGACGACCAGGCGTACGCGCGGCTGATGACGGGCGGGCTGCGGGCGCTGAAGGCCCTTCGCCTGCGCTGACCGGGACTACCCACGGAGGTTTTCAGGTGCCGGAGTTCGACTATGACGTCATCGTCGTCGGCTCGGGGTTCGGTGGCGCGGTGTCCGCCCTCCGGCTGACCGAGAAGGGCTACCGGGTGGGGGTGCTGGAGGCGGGCCGCCGCTTCACCCCCGACACCCTCCCCAGGAACTCCTGGGACCTGCGCAACTATCTCTGGGCGCCCGCCCTCGGCCTCTACGGCATCCAGCGCGTCCACCTGCTCGGCAAGGTGATGGTCCTGGCGGGCGCCGGCGTCGGCGGGGGCTCGCTCAACTACGCCAACACGCTGTACGTACCGCCCAAGGCCTTCTTCGACGACCCGCAGTGGGCGGACATCACCGACTGGCAGCGGGAACTGGCGCCCTACTACGAGCAGGCGCGGCGCATGCTGGGGGTGCGCCTCAACCCGACGATGACCCCCTCGGACGTCCACCTCAAGGCGGCGGCCGAACGGATGGGCATCGGGCACACCTTCCACCCGGCGCCGGTAGGGGTGTTCTTCGGGGACGGCCGGGACGGCGACGGCACGGTGCGCGCCCGGCCCGGCGAGGAGGTCCCCGATCCCTACTTCGGCGGCGCGGGCCCCGGCCGCCGGGCCTGTACCGAGTGCGGCGAGTGCATGACCGGCTGCCGCCACGGCGCGAAGAACACCCTCAACGAGAACTACCTCCACCTCGCCGAGCGGGCCGGGGCCGTCATCCACCCGCTGACCACCGTGGTCGCGGTCGGCGAACACCCGGACGGCGGCCACCGGGTGGTCACCGTCCCGACCGACCGGCGGCGGGCGAAGCCCCGGGTGCTGCGCGCGGAACGGGTGGTGCTCGCGGCCGGCACCTATGGCACCCAGACACTGCTGCACACCATGAAGGACAAGGGGCTGCTGCCCGCGCTCTCCGACCGGCTGGGCCACCTGACCCGTACCAACTCCGAGGCCCTGGTCGGTGCCCAGACCGACGACCGCCGCTACCGCAAGGCGCACGGCGCCCGGTCGGTCGACTTCACCCGGGGCGTGGCGATCACCTCCTCGGTGCACCCCGACGCCAACACCCATATCGAGCCGGTCCGTTACGGCAAGGGGTCCAATGCGATGGGCGCCCTGTCCATCCTGCAGGTGCCGGTGGGCGGCCGGGCGCCGCGCGCGGTGGCCTTCGCGGGCCACTGTGTGCGCCACCCGCTGCTGCTGCTGCGCTCGCTCTCCAACCGGCGCTGGTCCGAGCGCACCATCATCGGCCTGGTGATGCAGTCACTGGACAACTCCCTGACCACCTACCGGCGGACCGGCCGCCCGGGCCGGGGGCTGCTCACCGCCCGGCAGGGCCACGGTGCCCCCAACCCCCGGCAGATCCCCGAGGCCACCGAGGCGGCCACCCAACTCGCGCGGGAGATCAACGGGTTCGCGGGCAGCAATGTGGGCGAGCTGATCGGCACCCCGCTCACCGCCCACTTCCTGGGCGGCTGCCCCATGGGGTCCGACCGGTCGCGCGGGGTCATCGACCCCTACCACCGGCTGTACGGCCACCCGGGCATCTCGGTCGTCGACGGCTCGGCCGTCTCCGCCAACCTCGGCGTCAACCCGTCCCTGACCATCACGGCCCAGGCGGAACGCGCCATGTCGTTCTGGCCCAACAAGGGCGAGGTGGACCCCCGCCCGGCGCAGGGCGGGGGCTATGAGCGGGTGGCGGCGGTGGAGCCCCGGCACCCGGCGGTGCCGGCCGACGCCTTCGCCGCACTGCGCCTGCCGTTCCTGGAGGTACCCAAGGTGCCGAAGCGCCCCGGCCCGTCCAGGGATTGAGAGCGGGATTGAGGGCGGTACCGAGGGCGGGACCGAGGGGCGCGGGCCTCAACTATGCGCCGTCCCCCGCCGACTTGCGCCGTCGCGCCACCACTATCGCCCCCGCACCGGCCAGCACGGCGACCCCGCTGATAGCGGCGACCGTGGGCATCGAGGACGAGGAGCCGGTCCTGGCGAGTTCACCGGTGACCGGCAGCTTCGACAGACCGCCCTGCGGGGCGGGCCGGTTGTCGCCGCCGGACGGGCCCGGCCGCCGGCCGGTCGGCTTGGAATCACCGTCACTCCCCGGCCTGCTGCCTGCCGCCAGCACCTCGAAGGGGTAGTAGGCACCCTCGGAGTAGCCGCACTTCCGGTCGGCGTTCTGGTAGTAACCGACCTGGAACGCGGCCCCGTACCCGGCGGGTGCCTTGGCGTCGATGCGCAGCCGGAGTCGGGCGTCGGCGTACTCGCGGGGCTTGAGACTGTGGACCTCGGCGAAGTAGCCGGACCCCCTGGGAATGGTCTGCCACTGCCCGGCGGCGGGGTTGAACCACTGCAGCGTCAGATGCTCGCTGGTCTGCCGCTCGGAGCCGCCCTTGAAGCTGTAGGCCTCCACATAGGCGGCGACTGAGTGCAGTTCCCGGTCGGAGGTGTTGGTTGCCCGGTAGGCGAACTCGTGCCAGCCGGAACCGGCGACGATCTCGCCCGCCAGACCGCGCAGTTCGGTGCGCAACAGCCTGGAGTCGATCTCGCAGGGGTCCTGGGTCCGGGTCGGTGTGCCCGTCGCGGAGGGGGATGCCGAGGCCGTCGCGGACGGCGACGCGGTCGCCGTGCGGGTCGGTGCCGGGGAGCTCGTCGTGGGGGACGCCGTGGGCGACGCCCCCGACGTGGGGGTCTTGCCGTCGGCCGGGGTCGCGGTCGATGGGGGCGTCGCGGTCGATGTGGTTGTGGAAGTCGCGGTCGTGGTCGGCGTCGCGCCCGGGGACTCCGGCGCCGCAAAGGCGGACGGAGCGGTACAGAGCGCGGCGGGACCGATGGCAGCCGTGGCGGCCACGGTCACCAGAGCGCGGCGAAGCTTCATGGAGACCTCTCCGGGGTCCTGGGTGAAAGGCCGCCGCGGCGTGGGGGAGAACGCGGTGAGGCCCGTGCAGGGGCACGTAGATGACCAGTCGACCCATCGAAAGGTTGTATGTAACCCAAGGCGGGCGATATGTGATTGATCTCATACGCGCGTAGGTCGCCCGGTGATCGCCCGGTGATCGACGGCAGGCGAAGGGCCCCGGGCCGTCTACGCGGGGGCGTGCGGGCGGCCTCGGGGCCCTTGACTGCCGGCACCGAGGTCAGGGCGGTTCGGTGCCGCGGAGCGACGCCGGGGGGAGCGCCGCAGGCTGAGAAGTGGTCGGACCAATGGCGGTATGGAGCAAGGGACTTGGTGTTCCCTTTGCATCGTGGGGTATGGGCCCGGCCGACGCAACCGTTTAGGCCGGATACGGTCGGTTCCAGGCGTCCCTGGAACCGACCGCACCTGGATGGCGACCGGGCTGCTGTCCCCTGCTGCCCGGCCACCGCGCCACCGGAGCGCGGTCCCACGACGCGCGTGATCGCGCGTCTCGCACTCCGGTGGATCCGCCCTGTCGTTGCGGGCGCCCAGATGAACAGGGGCGGAGACCACGCGTGGATTTCTGGGGGTCCCCCTGCTCAGTGGGGTCTCCCCTGCTCAATGGGGTCTCCCCTGCTCAATGGGGTCTCCCCTGCTCGAGCGAAGCCGAGAGCTTGGGGAAGAAGCCGAGAGCCTGGGGAAGGAGCCGAGAGCTTGGGGGAGGGCCGCTCCTGGCTGGTGCGGACACCGTCTCCAACGAAGGGTGTCCCGAGGCGGTCACGCGCCGTACGGGTGACGGCCGGGGCCCCGGTTTACGGCTGTTTCCCCGGCGATGCCGGTCCGGATGCCTCCGGGGATCCGCGGTTTCGGCCGGGAGCCCGGGGGTGTCCCCCGGGGCAGCGCGGCACGGCCTCCGGGCCCGTCAGGCCCGCCCCCGGCACAGCTCCAGCAGCGTCATCGCCAGCGCCGTGCCGCTCCTGCCGAGCTGCCCGCGGTAGTGGTTGAGGATCTCCAGCTCGCGGGACAGGTTGACCCGGCGCCCACCGGAGCCGATGCGCTCGCGCTGGATCGCCGCCGAGACGGCCATCCGCTCCTGCACCAGCCCGATGATCCGGCCGTCGAGGTCGTCGATCCGCTCCCGGGCGCCGGTGATCATGTCTGCCGCCTTGTCGGTGCGTGCGCCGGTGTCCGTGACCGTCCGGTTGCTCATGTCCGTGTCTCCTCGGGGATCTCGTGAGATCTTGTGGATCTTGTGGATCACGCCCCTCGGCCGGCCCCGGAACCCCGCACATACGACAGGCGCCCCGGGCCTTGGCCGGCCCGGGGCGCCTGTGAAGTCGTATTGCTCAGTGGCTCAAGCAGCACGACCGTGGCAGCCGGACGGGCCGGTGCCATAGGTAAAGAGGGTGCTGAAGCGCTTGAACATGGGGGCCAGTATGGGCCCGTTAGAATAGAAAGTCCAACCCCCGTTTCACCGCCGGAAGGCCGCCGAAGTGCCATCAGCGTCCCCAGCCGCCGCCCACGACAACACCGCGGAGCCGGTGCTCGTCGTCGACTTCGGCGCGCAGTACGCCCAGCTCATCGCCCGCCGCGTCCGCGAGGCCCGGGTCTACAGCGAGATCGTCCCGTCCACCATGCCGGTGGCCGAGATGCTCGCCAAGAACCCGAAGGCGATCATTCTGTCCGGCGGTCCCTCGTCGGTCTACGAGGAAGGCGCCCCGCGCCTCGACCGCTCCCTCTTCGAGGCCGGGGTCCCCGTCTTCGGCATGTGCTACGGCTTCCAGCTGATGGCCACCGCCCTCGGCGGTACGGTCGACAACACCGGCGCCCGGGAGTACGGCCGCACCCCGCTGCACGTCTCCAAGCCCGGCTCGACCCTCTTCGAGGGCACGCCGGAGGAGCAGTCGGTGTGGATGTCGCACGGCGATGCCTGCTCGGCCGCCCCCGAGGGCTTCACCGTCAGCGCGTCCACGGATGTCGTACCGGTCGCCGCCTTCGAGAACGACGAGAAGAAGCTCTACGGCGTGCAGTACCACCCCGAGGTCATGCACTCCACCCACGGCCAGCTGGTCCTGGAGCACTTCCTCTACCGCGGCGCGGGCATCGAGCCCACCTGGACCACCGGCAATGTGATCGAGGAGCAGGTCGCCGCGATCCGCGAGCAGGTCGGCACCAAGCGCGCCATCTGCGCACTGTCCGGCGGTGTGGACTCCGCGGTCGCCGCGGCGCTCGTGCAGAAGGCCATCGGCTCCCAGCTCACCTGTGTCTATGTCGACCACGGCCTGATGCGCAAGGGCGAGACCGAGCAGGTCGAGAAGGACTTCGTGGCCGCGACCGGCGTCCAGCTCAAGGTCGTGGACGCGCAGCAGCGCTTCCTGGTCGCCCTCGCCGGGGTCAGCGACCCGGAGGAGAAGCGGAAGATCATCGGCCGGGAGTTCATCCGGGTCTTCGAGCAGACCCAGGCCGAGATCATCGCCGAGGGCGACGAGAGCGGCGAGAGCGTCGAGTTCCTTGTCCAGGGCACGCTCTATCCCGATGTCGTCGAGTCCGGCGGCGGCACCGGCACCGCCAACATCAAGTCCCACCACAATGTGGGCGGCCTCCCCGAGGACCTCGAGTTCAAGCTCGTCGAGCCGCTGCGCCAGCTGTTCAAGGACGAGGTCCGCATGGTCGGCCAGGAGCTCGGCCTGCCGGACGAGATCGTCCAGCGCCAGCCCTTCCCGGGTCCCGGCCTCGGCATCCGCATCGTCGGCGAGGTCACCCGCGAGCGCCTGGACCTCCTTCGCGAGGCCGACGCCATCGCCCGCGAGGAGCTCACCGCCGCGGGCCTCGACCGCGAGATCTGGCAGTGCCCGGTCGTCCTGCTCGCGGACGTCCGCTCCGTCGGCGTCCAGGGCGACGGCCGCACCTATGGCCACCCGATCGTGCTGCGCCCGGTCTCGTCCGAGGACGCGATGACGGCCGACTGGTCGCGGCTGCCCTATGACGTGCTGTCGAAGATCTCCACCCGGATCACCAACGAGGTCCGCGATGTCAACCGCGTGGTGCTGGATGTCACCAGCAAGCCGCCGGGGACCATCGAGTGGGAGTGACCACTTGCCTGACCGCGCCGCCCCTCGCCGTACAACGGCGAGGGGCGGCGCGGTTTTGGGTATGCTGAACTCCGAATGCGAGACGAAACGTCTCGTGCTGGTGGGGGGAGTTTCATGCGAACCGTCGACCTGGGCTCCGGAGTGCGGCTGTGGACCGAATCCCGTGGGGACGCGGGCGCTCCGCCGTTGCTGCTGATCATGGGCGCCAACGCATCCGGCTTGACCTGGCCCGAGGAGTTGGTCGACGTCCTTGCCGAGCGGTACTTGGTGATCCGCTACGACCACCGCGACACCGGCCGCTCGACCTGGGCGTACGAGCAACGCCCGTACCGCATCACCGATCTCGCCGATGACGCACTGGCGGTGCTCGACGCGTATGGCGTGGAGCGGGCGCAGCTGGTCGGCATGTCGATGGGCGGGGTACTGGCCCAGCTGCTGCTGGCGGACCGTCCCGAGCGGGTGGCCGGCGTCACCCTGATCGGTACCTGCGCGGCCAGCGAGGCGCCGCTGGTCGATGCGGACGGGACGCGGACCCCGGTGGCGGAGCTGCCGGGCCCGGATCCACGTCTGCTGGAGCTGTGGTCGCAACCCGTGGAAGACCGCGGGCCCGAGGACGAGCTGGAGCGGCGGGTGGCGCACTGGCGGCTGCTCAACGGTGATGAACTTCCCTTCCATGCCGAGGAGTTCCGTGAGCTGGAACGCCGGATCATCGAGCACACCGGTCACCATGAGGCACCGACCGCGCATGCGCTGGCCGACCAGTCGGGGCTGGTGCGTACGGAGGAGCTGGCGCGCAATGCGGTGCCGGTGACGGTCGTCGAGGCGACCGCCGACCCGGTGTTTCCGCCCACTCATGCGCGCCATCTGGCGCAGGTGATCGCAGGGGCGCGGGTGGTGACGGTGCGGGGGATGGGGCATGCGCTCGCGCGGGAGTGTGTGGAGGTGCTGGCGGGGGTGGTGGGTCAATGACGGGGGGCTCGTTCATTCGTCCGGGCGGCGGCGAGGCCGTTTACGGTCGGTAGGGTGGTCGTATAGGCGAGACTCAGTCACATGGGAGCAACCATGAGCGCCGCACACGAGTACGGGCTGGACGAGCACTATGAGTGGGCCCGTCCGCCCAAGGGTGGCTGGACCGCGGACGATCTCGATCGGCTTCCGAATCTTCCTCCGCACACGGAGCTGATTGACGGGAGTCTGGTTTTCGTGAGTCCGCAGACAAACTTTCACTCGTACGCCATGCGTCTGCTGGACAACGCTCTGTTGGCGCAAGCGCCGGAAGACCTGTACGTCATCCGGGAGATCACCGTCAAGATCAGCAAGCGGGACCGGCCGGAGCCCGATGTCCTGGTGGTGCGCGCCGATGCGGTGATCGGCCCGAAGCAGACCTGGTATGCACCTGAAGACGTAGTCCTCGCCGTGGAGGTCGTATCCGAGGACTCCGAGGAGCGTGACCGCCAGGCCAAGCCGCTCAAATATGCGGCCGCAGGCATCCGGCATTTCTGGCGCGTGGAGGAAAACGACGGCCTGCCGGTCGTCTATGTCTACGAGGTGGACCCGGCCACCCATGTGTACGCCCTGACCGGCATCTACCACGAGCAGCTGAAGCTGTCCGTCCCGTTTGACATGGAGATCGACCTCACCGCCATCAACAGGCGCCCCGGCAGGGGAAACTGACCCGCATGCCCCTGGCCCCCGGCCATACCCGGCGGTAGCTTCCGGTCCATAGCCATGGACCAGCCGGAGGAGCGCCACCGATGTCCGAGCCGCAGCACACCGCACCCACCCCGCCCGCGCCCATACCCACCGATCAGCTCCGGTTCGCCATGCCGCCGGAGCACAAGCCCGTTGTGGATGAGCGCCGTTACCGCAAGGAGCGCCTCGCGGCGGCGCTGCGGCTCTTCGGGCGGTTCGGGTTCGAAGAGGGCGTTGCGGGCCATATCACCGCACGGGACCCGGAGTTCACGGATCACTTCTGGGTCAACCCCTTTGGGATGTCCTTCAAGCACATCACCGTCAGCGACTTGATCATGGTGAACCACCAGGGGCAGGTCGTCGAGGGCCGCCACCATGTCAACCAGGCGGCGTTCGCCATCCATTCGCAGATCCACCGGGCGCGCCCGGATGTGGTGGCCGCCGCGCACAGCCACTCCACCTATGGCCGGGCGCTGTCCGCGCTGGGGGAGTTGCTGGAGCCGATCACTCAGGACGTCTGTGCGTTCTACGAGGACCATGCGCTCTTCGACGACTACACGGGCGTTGTGGTGGACGAGGAGGAGGGCCGCCGCATCGCGGTCGCCCTCGGCTCCCACAAGGCCGTGATCCTGCGCAACCATGGGCTGCTGACCGTCGGGGACTCGGTGGACGCGGCCGCCTGGTGGTTCATCACCATGGAGCGCTCGTGCCAGGTGCAGCTGGCCGCGAAGGCCGCCGGGAAGCCGGTGCACATCGACTCGGCGAATGCGAAGCACACCCGTGACCAGCTGGGCAACGACCTGGTGGCATGGATCAACTACCAGCCGCTGTATCAGCAGATCACCCGCAGTGAGCCGGAGCTGCTCGGCTGATCCGCGCCGGACGCCGCCTCCGCCCATCAGCGGGGGCGGCGCCGAGGCCGAGGAACGGCCCGGCCGAGGGTGACGCGGTTTTCCACAAGCGCGGGGCCGTCCACAGGGCTGAGCGCGGCACGCTTCTTTTCCGTATGGTCGAGTGACGGCGAACACCAGGACGGAGCCGGAGCTCGAGGACGAAGGGGTCGGTGGGCGGTATGACACTCCTGGGACGCGGGAAGACGGTGGGCGGCGGCGCGGACCGGCGGTCCGCTGTATCCCGGTATGCACTGCTTCCACTGCGGATCTTCCTTGGAGTCACCTTCCTCTACGCGGGGCTCGACAAGCTCACCGATTCCGCCTTCCTGGCGAGCGGCGGGCCGGGCTCGATCGGTGAGCTGATGCACTCGGTGCATGGCACGGCGGCAATCCCGGGCCTGGTGGACCTGGCGCTGAAGAGCCCGGTCGGCTTCGGCTACGCGATTGCCATCGGCGAGCTGGCCGTGGGGATCGGCACCCTGTTCGGAGTGTTCGCCCGCCTCGCGGCGGCCGGTGGGGCGCTGATCTCACTGAGCCTGTGGCTGACGGTCAGCTGGGTGGCCACCCCCTACTACTACGGCAATGACCTCGCCTATCTGATGGCGTGGCTGCCGCTGATAATCGGGGGCGCGCCCCTGCTGTCGGTGGACGCGGTGAGGTTGCGCCGCGGGGGGCGCGCCCGGCAGGGCGCACTGTTCGGCTGAAGGCTGTGTTGCTGATGGTTGGGGTGCCGTTCAGTCGGGTGTTCCGACGGGGGAGTCCGCCCCTCGCGCCCGGCGGCGGCGTCGTATCGCATAGGTGAGCGAGGAGAGGAGGCCGGCGAGGCACAGACCGGCGGCCAGCACGGGCAGCAGCAGATAGGTGGGGAAGCGCCACCAGCCGCCCGCCGCACCGAGATAGGCCAGGCAGCCGCCCAGCAGCAGCAGGCCGATGAGCAGCCTGCCTGGCTCGAAGCCATGGCGACCGGGACCAGGGCGACCGGGACCAGGGTGACCGAGAACAGGGCGGTTGGATTCATGGCGTCGCACGGGTGACCTCCACCTGGCCGATACCGGTCTTGAGCCGCAGCTCCAGCGTGCCGCGCGAGGCATGGCCGGCGGGCGGGCTCAGGGTCAGGTGCTTGCGCTGCGCGGGCTTGATGTCCACATCGCCGCGCCCGGTGCCCGGCAGCTGGATGTAGCCGAGGCCGACCTCGACGGTGAGCTCCGCCGTGATGTCCTCGGGGATGACGACTTTCAGCTGCCCCGCACCCGCCTCGGCGCGCGTGCTGACCGTCGGCGCCGTCGGCCCGCCGTCCTTGGGGCCGACATTCTTGGGCTCGCCGCGCTTGTTCCAGGGCAGTCCGGTCAGGTCGAGCAGGCCGACGCCGCTGCCGATCCGGTACTCCGGCTGTACGGCGGCCGCGCTGGTCGGGCGCCAGGTCGACCGGGTCCACTCGGCGGTGACCGACTTGGGCAGGGCGGCCGCGCCCGTCAGCAGCACCGCGGTCAGCACCGCGAGGACGACCGTGCCGCCGCCCACCCGCCCGTACCACGAGCTGACCGCCAGGCCGATGCCGTAGACACCGACCGCGCAGGCCAGACCGATCTCCAGCGTGGTGCCCAGCGGCCGGCCGCCCCAGGACAGTTCGATGCCGATCCAGCAGGCGACGGCGGCCAGCAGCGTGGTCAGGCCGCCGAGCGGCCGCCCCTCGCGGACCCGGCGCACCCGCTCCGGGACGGCGGCCTGCGCATCATAGGGGCCGTCGTCCGGGCCCCACAGATATCCCGCGTCGGCGCCCGCAGACGAGTGCGCGCCGTCCTTGGCGACCGGGTCGCGCCACCAGGACGGGGCGCCGGGCGGCGGTGGTGCCAGCGTCTCCGGCGGGGCATCCGGTTTCTGGGTCTTCTGCGCCTTGGGCGCCCCGTACACGGCGGCCGGGGCGGCCTCGTCGGCCTCGGTCACCCGGCGGTGCCGCGACCAGTAGGACGAGCCTATGAGGGCGAACGACAGCATCAGCGAAAAGGCCATGGCGCCGCTGTTGTTGAGCATCGACAGGAACAGCCCGCACCCCACCAGCGCGCACAGCACCGCCGTCAGCGCCGGACCCTCGATCCGCCCCGACAGCAGCCGACGGCCCTCGTTCTCCTCCTCGCCCTCCAGCGGGATCAGCAGCCAGGCGAAGCCATACACGATCAGCCCGAGGCCGCCGGTGGCCGCCAGCACCCCCAGGATCACCCGGAAGATCACCGGGTCGAGGTCGAAGCAACGGCCCAGCCCGCCACAGACTCCGGAGATCACCTTGTGGTCGCGGCTGCGCCGCAGCGGCGCCCAGGTGCCCTGCGGGGCACCCGGGGGGCCGTCCGCGGGCTGCGCGTTCTCGGTGGGAGGTGCGTCGGTCATGGGGACATGGTGTCAACCGGAACACGAGTGCGGCATCCGTGGTGACCCTGGCCGTTCCCTGAGATCACCCCTGAGAGCGGGCCCGGTTAGGGTTGCTGGTCGAACGCATGGGCGGAAACCGGGGGGTGCGGTGTCTGAGTCAGCCAGCGGTCGGCTGCTCGCCGGACGGTACCGGCTCCTCGAGCGCATAGGCCGCGGCGGCATGGGCACCGTCTGGCGGGCCGAGGACGAGCTGCTGGCCCGTCAGGTGGCGGTCAAGCAGCTGCACGTCCCGCCCGGCCTGACGGACGACGAGCTCGCGACCCTCCACGAGCGGACCCGTCGCGAGGCGCGCAGCGCGGCCCGGATCAGCCACCCCAATGTGGTCGTCGTCCACGATGTGGTGGAGGACGACGGACAGCCGTGCATCGTGATGGAACATGTGCCGTCGACCACGCTCGGCGATGTCCTCAGGGCGGGCACCCTCTCCCCGGACGAGACCGCCCGGATCGGGCGCGGCATGATCGCGGCGCTGCGCGCGGCCCATGCGGCCGGAGTGCTGCACCGCGACGTCAAGCCCGGCAATGTGCTGCTCGGCGAGGACGGCCGGGTGGTGCTCACCGACTTCGGCATCGCCTACTCGGCCGGGAGCTCCACCCTGACCAAGACCGGCGAGATGGTCGGCTCGATCGACTACATCGCACCGGAGCGGGTCAAGGGGGCGAAGCCCAGCCCGGCCGCCGACCTGTGGGCTCTCGGCGCCACCCTCTACCAGGCGGTGGAGGGGCAGACTCCGTTCCACCGGGACACCCCGGTCGAGACGGCCTATGCGATCGCCGCGGACCCGCTGGAGCCGCCGCTGAAGGCCGGGCCGCTGACCCGGTTGATCGTGACCCTGCTGACCAAGGACCCGGACCTGCGGCCCCCCGCCGAGCTGATTGAACAGATCCTGCGCGAGCCGGCCGCCACGCCCACCACGGCCCGGATGAAGCGGCCCGGGCCGGTGCCCCGCCCCGAGCCGACGCCCGCCTCCGGGACCGGGACGGAGCCCGCGCGGGCCGGCGCCCGGGCCCGCACCGCGCTGTGGGCCGCCGCGGCGGCCGTCGCCGCGGCGGGGCTCGCGGTGGGTGCGTACGTCCTGACCCCGGACGGCGGTCCGGACGGCGACGACGCGACGCCCGCGCCCCGGCCCACCGGCTCGGGTGCGGCCCGGCCGGGTACCCCGGCCCCGTCCCGGGCCGCACCGTCGCCGCCGCGCGGCTACCACCTGGTCGACGAGGAGCGGCTCGGCGTCTCCTTTCCCGTGCCGGACGGCTGGACCCGCAGGGAGAAGTCGGCGGTCGAGGTCCGCTATATCGACCCCACCGGGCTCGTCGGCCTCAGGGTCAATGTGCTGGACTTCGCGGGCCCCGACCACGTCCGGCACTGGAAGGACGTCGAGGAGCAGCTCAAGACCAAGGTGCGCGGCTATCGGCGGGACCGGTTGCAGGAGACCACCTATCGCGGCGGGCCCGCGGCCGTCTGGGAGTTCAGCTTCACCGGCCGCGCCCGTGAATACCGGGCCATCGACCTGGGCTTCGGGCGTGCGGGCGGCGACGAGTACGCCATCTATCTGTCCGCCCCCAGCGTCGACTGGGACCGCCACCGGCCCGTCTTCGACGCGGTGCGCGACGGGTTCCGGATGCGGGATCGGCACTGACACATCGGGGCCGGAAGCCCGGGTCTGATCAGGGACGACCCCGATACCGCGGCGGGCCCGGGCATGTGACGATCGAGGCATGACCGGCGCATCGACGACGCAGCCCCGCCCCGGCGCCGCATACGCGCCGCCCGCCACCGACACCGCCCCCCTGCGCAAGCTCTACCGCAGCGCCGAGGGGCGCATGCTCGGCGGCGTGGCGCGCGGGCTCGCCGGGCACCTCGGGGTGCCCGTGTCATGGGTGCGGCTGTTCTTCCTGGCGCTGCTCATGGCGCAGGGCATGGGCGCCTTGCTATATGCGGTGTTCTGGTTCGTCGTGCCGCTGGGCGTCGGCGGGGTGGAAGCGCCCCGCGCGGTGGACAGCGAGGTCGCCGCCGACGGGCGCAGACACTTGTTCGCCCGTAAGCCGGACCGGGGGCAGGTCTTCGCCCTCCTCGCGCTGATCGTCGGCGCCGCGATCCTTCTCGAGCGTCTCCACCTCGGCCGCGCCAATGTCTATGTCTGGCCGCTGCTGCTGATAGGAGCGGGCGTCGCGCTCGTCTGGCGGCAGGCCGACAACGCCCGCCGCGCCCACTGGATGGAGGTCAGCCGCCGCAAGCGCGTCCTGCCACTGGCGCGGGGCGCCGCCGGAGTCCTGCTGGTCGGCGCCGGGGTGACCGGCATCGTCGTCCTCCAGGGCTCGGCGCAGCACCTGGGCACCGTGCTGCAGGCGTCCCTGGCCGTGCTGGTCGGCATAGCGCTGCTGGCGGGCCCCTCGGTGGTGCGGATGACCCAGGACCTCTCGGCCGAGCGGACGATGCGCATCCGCGCCCAGGAGCGGGCCGAGGTCGCTGCGCATGTCCACGACTCCGTCCTGCACACCCTCACGCTCATCCAGCGCAATGCCGAGGACTCCCGCGAAGTGGCCCGCCTGGCCCGGGCCCAGGAGCGGGAGCTGCGCGCCTGGCTCTACAACCCGGAGGGCCGGGGCAAGGACGAGGCGGAGGAGCCCGAGACCCTGGCGGAGGCCGTCAGGGCCGCCGCCGCCGAGGTCGAGGACTACCACGGGGTGCCGGTCGAAGTCGTCGTGGTCGGCGACTGCCCGCTCGACGAGCGGCTGCGGGCACAGCAGCAAGCCGCCCGCGAGGCCATGGTCAACGCGGCCAAGTACGGTGGCGACGGCGGGGCCGTCCAGGTCTATGCCGAGGTCGAGGGGCGTACGGTCTTCATCTCGGTGCGCGACCGGGGGCCCGGCTTCGATGTGGACGCGGTGCCCGACGACCGGATGGGCGTCCGCGAGTCGATCATTGGCAGGATGCAGCGCAACGGCGGCACGGCGCGGCTGCGGTCCGTGCCCGACGGGGGGACCGAAGTGGAGCTGGAGATGGAGAGGGCGGAGCAGACGTCATGACGAACGGGACGGCGGCAGAGCCAGTGGAGCGCCGGGCGCGGGTCGTGCTGGTGGACGACCACCGGATGTTCCGCACCGGTGTGCAGGCCGAGATCGGAGCCACCGACCGCACGGGCGTCGAGGTCGTCGGGGAGGCCGCCGACGTCGACCAGGCGGTCACCGTCATCACCGCGACCCGTCCGGAGGTCGTGCTGCTGGACGTCCATCTGCCCGGCGGCGGCGGAGTGGAGGTGCTGCGCCGCTGCGCCGCGATGACGACCGCCGCCGAGGCGCCGGTCCGCTTCCTCGCGCTGTCGGTGTCCGATGCCGCCGAGGACGTCATCGGCGTCATCCGCGGTGGCGCCCGGGGCTATGTGACCAAGACCATCACGGGCACGGACCTGATCAATGCGATCTTCCGGGTCAAGGAGGGCGACGCCGTCTTCTCCCCGCGCCTGGCGGGCTTCGTCCTCGATGCCTTCGCCTCCACTGACGCCCCGCCGGTCGACGAGGACCTCGACCGCCTCACCCAGCGCGAGCGCGAGGTCCTGCGCCTGATCGCCCGCGGCTATGCCTACAAGGAGATCGCCAAGCAGCTCTTCATCTCCGTGAAGACGGTGGAGTCCCATGTCTCGGCGGTACTGCGCAAGCTGCAGCTGTCCAATCGCCATGAGCTGACCCGCTGGGCGACGGCCCGCCGCCTGATCTGAGGACTTTGAGGGGAACCGTCACGTTCGCTGTACCGTCTACCTAATCGAACGAAAGGCTCTCGACAACGCAGGGCCGCGGCCCGTCCGGGCCCGACAATCCGGAGATCGAGAGCCCGATGAGCCTGACGGGGACGCCCTTTTTCCTGACCACGATCATTTTGACCGTGATCGCCCTTGTGCTGCCTCTGGTCCTTTGGTCCAGAATCGGCGGACCACGGCCGCTACGGCATGTGGCCCGCTTCATCATGCTTCTGTTCGCCCAGACGACCGCGATAGCCATGGTCTTTGTGGCCGTCAACAACGCCAACGGCCTCTACGACAACTGGGAGGACCTCCTCGGCACCGGCAACCACGTCCAGGCCGCCGCGGACCTCGGGCCGGACGGCACCGGCGGCAAGAAGATGAAGGACTTGCCGAAGGTCAGGCAGAAGTTCAAGCCCGTCTCGGACGACCGCATGGGCGACGGCGTTCAGCAGACGAAGCTCAAGGGCCAGATATCCGGAGTCGAGGGCGAGGTCTACGTCTGGCTGCCGCCGCAGTACCACGACCCCAAGTTCAGGCACAAGAAGTTCCCGGTGGTGGAGGTGCTGCCCGGCTTCCCCGGTTCGGCCAAGGCGTGGTTCGGCAGCCTGAACGTCAACTCCCAGCTCAAGCCGATGATGGAACAGGGCGAGGTCGCTCCGTTCATCATCGTCGCGCCGCGCACCACGCTCCTCACCAGTGGGGTCGACACCGGCTGCGCCAACATCCCGGGCACGGTCAACGCCGACACCTGGCTCAGCTTCGACGTCCGCAAGATGGTGGTCGACAACTTCCGGGTGGCCGAGAAGCCCGACGGCTGGGCCGTGGCCGGCTACTCGGCCGGCGCCCACTGCGCGGCCAAGCTGGCCATCGCCCACCCGGACCGTTACCGGGCCGGGGTGAGCCTGTCCGGTTACAACGACCCCATCAGCGAGCGCGTCTCGCTCACCGCCAAGTCCCGCCAGTTGCGCGACGAGAACAACCCGCTGAAGATGCTCCAGCGAGCCAAGACCCCGCCCAAGGTGGCACTGTTCATCTCCGGCCAGGAGCGTGACGGCTACCTGGGCGGCATGGCGCTCAAGAAGGCGGCCAAGCCCCCCACGACCGTGCAGGTGGAGAAGATCCCGCCGGGCGCGGGCGGGCACCGCACCTCGGTGTGGAAGACCCAGGTCCCGGAGGTCTTCCGGTGGCTGACGCGGCAGGTCACCTACTAGCGCGTACCAGGGCGCGGGAGTCGGCTCAGACGGGCCGGGCCGCCCCGGCGAAGGGCATCGAGTCGACCGGCGCGATGCGCACCGGGGCGCCCGGATGCGGGGCATGGATCATCTGTCCGCCGCCGATGTAGATCCCCACATGGCTGATGCCGGAGTAGAAGAACACCAGGTCGCCGGGCGCCAGCTGGTCCCGGCCGATCCGCTGTCCGGCATTGATCTGGGTGTAGGTGGTGCGCGGCAGCGATACGCCCGCCGCCTGCCAGGCGGCCTGCGCCAGCCCTGAGCAGTCGTACGCGGAGGGCCCGGTCGCCCCCCACACATAGGGCTTGCCCAGCGCCGCATAGGCGAAGGCGACGGCCTGTGCGGCGCGCGCCGAAGGCGCCCGCAAGGCGCTGCGCGGCGCCGTGCGGGCGGCCCGGGCCGCCGCGTTGTCGGGCGTGGCGGGGGCCGCGGCCGGGTCGCCGCTCTCCACCGCGGTCCGGTCCGCCGAGGGCAGCTGGGGCAGCAGCCGCTTGGCTGCCTCCAGCTTCGCCTCGATGGTGCGCTTGTGGTCGGCGAGCGCGGACTGTTCCCGCTGGATCTCGCCGAGCTTGGCCTCGGCGACGGTACGGACCTGCCGCACCTCCCGCAGGTCCTGGCGGACCTGGTCGACGGCGGCCGCCTGCTGCTCGCCCTCGCGGTCGGCCAGCGACGCCTGGTCCAGGAAGCGCTGCGGCGTGGAGGAGAGCAGCAGCCGCACCGTGGACGGAATGCCTCCGTCGCGGTACTGGGCGGCGGCGTACGACCCCAGGGCGTTGCGGGCCGAGTTGAGCCGCTCGGTCTTGCGGGCCGCCTCGTCCTGCAGCCGGTCCAGGACGGAACGGGCCCGGTCGGCCCGCTCCTTCACTCCGTTGTACTGCTCGGTCGCCACTTCGGCCTGCCGGTAGTAGCGGGAGATCTCCGTCTTCAGCTGCTCCGGGGTCTGCCGGGGCGCGGCATGGCCGGTGCCTTCGAGGGCGGAGGCGGTGGCGGCACCGGCCAGCGCCAGGGTGGCCGCCGTCCGGGCGGTGCCGCCGACGAGCGGGTGCTGCTTGGGCTTTCGGTGCGACGCCACGGTGGCCGTCACTCCCTTCCGGTCCGGCAAGTCCTGACCGGCGGTGGCCCGTACGAGGGGGGAGAGAGCGGGCCACCGCCGTCTGGGGCAGGACGCTAAACCGCGCGCTGCCGCGGTAACGCGCATGACCGCAAATCTCCGAAATCGGTGGTGAATCGACTGGTGATGGTCAGCTGGTTCCGGCCCGTACGGAAGGATCGGGTCCGCACTTGACCGAGCTGGTGAACCCCTCCCACCTGGCGGCGAGTGAGTGGTACGCACCCGGCTAGGGTCGGGCCCCATGGATGTACTGATTCACGCCGTCCTCGGCTTGCACATCGTGGGCATCGCCGCCCTCCTCGGCGGCTTCCTGACCCAGCTGAAGGCCATGGGCAACGGCGAGGCGCGCATGGTCCCGGCCATGTTGCACGGCGCGCTGACCATGCTGGTCACCGGGGTCGCACTGGTCGGCCTCGACCAGGCCGCCGACCACCGGGTCAACACCGTCAAGATCGGCGTGAAGCTCGCGCTGCTGGTGGTGATCCTGGGCCTGGTGTACATCAAGCGGGACGAGGAGAAGGCCGAGACCGCCGTGTTCGGCACCGTCGGCGGGCTGACGGCCGCCAACATCTTCATCGCGGTGCTGTGGACGTAGTCACGCTCTGGCCGAACCTGGACCGGCTGTCGGTGGTGCCGCCTAGACTCGGACAACGATGAGCAGCCTCTTTGACGACAGCTTTCTGGCGGACCTCGCCCCCTCGGACGGGGAAGCCCCGCCGCCCCCGGAGGAAGCGGCTCCGGAGCCGGTGCCGCACGACCTCTTCGGAGGCGCGTTCGACGCGCCCGTGCCCAGGGAGGCGTACTACCGCGATGGCGCCGCCCGCCCCGTCGTGGACCCGGCCGCGCTGCTGGAGGGGATGAACGACCAGCAGCGGGCCGCAGTGGTGCACTCCGGGTCGCCGCTGCTCATCGTCGCGGGCGCCGGATCCGGCAAGACGCGGGTGCTCACCCACCGGATCGCCCACCTGCTGGGCGCCCGCGGCGTCCACCCCGGCCAGATCCTCGCGATCACCTTCACCAACAAGGCCGCCGGCGAGATGAAGGAGCGCGTCGAGCAACTCGTCGGCCCGCGCGCCAACGCGATGTGGGTGATGACATTCCACAGCGCCTGCGTGCGGATCCTGCGCCGGGAGAGCAAGAAGCTGGGCTTCACCTCCTCCTTCTCGATCTATGACGCGGCCGACTCCAAGCGACTGATGGCACTCGTCTGCCGGGATCTGGACCTCGACCCCAAGAAGTTCCCGCCGAAGTCCTTCAGCGCGAAGATCTCCAACCTCAAGAACGAGCTCATCGACGAGGAGGCCTTCGCCGTCGGGGCGTCCGACGGCTTCGAGAAGACGCTGGCCGAGGCGTATGGGATGTACCAGTCGCGGCTGCGCGAGGCCAACGCCCTCGACTTTGACGACATCATCATGACCACGGTCCACCTGCTCCAGGCCTTCCCGGACGTGGCCGAGCACTACCGCCGCCGCTTCCGGCACGTCCTGGTCGACGAGTACCAGGACACCAACCACGCCCAGTACACCCTGGTGCGCGAGCTGGTGGGCACCGGCGCGGAGACCGCCGAGCTGTGCGTCGTCGGTGATGCGGACCAGAGCATCTACGCCTTCCGGGGCGCCACCATCCGCAACATCCTCCAGTTCGAGGAGGACTACCCCGACACCACCACCGTCCTGCTGGAGCAGAACTACCGCTCCACCCAGACGATCCTCAGCGCCGCCAACGCGGTCATCGAGCGCAACCAGAACCGCCGCCCGAAGAATCTGTGGACGGAGGCCGGCGCCGGCGCCGCCATCACCGGATATGTGGCCGACACCGAGCACGACGAGGCCCAGTTCGTCGCCGACGAGATCGACCGGCTCGCGGACGCCGGTGACGCCAAAGCCGGTGACGTCGCCGTCTTCTACCGCACCAACGCCCAGTCCCGCGTCTTCGAAGAGATCTTCATCCGGGTCGGACTGCCCTACAAGGTCGTCGGCGGAGTGCGCTTCTACGAGCGCAAGGAGGTCCGCGATGTGCTGGCCTACCTGCGGGTGCTGGCCAACCCCGAGGACACCGTCCCGCTGCGCCGGATCCTCAATGTGCCCAAGCGCGGCATCGGCGAGCGCGCCGAGGCCATGATCGACGCCCTGGCCCTGCGGGAGAAGATCAGCTTCCCGCAGGCGCTGCGGCGAGTGGACGACGCCTATGGCATGGCCGCCCGCTCGGCCAACGCGGTCAAGCGCTTCAACGTCCTGATGGAGGAGCTGCGCACGATCGTGGAGTCGGGCGCCGGCCCGGCGACGGTGCTGGAGGCGGTGCTGGAGCGCACGGGCTACCTGGCCGAGCTCCAGGCGTCCACCGACCCGCAGGACGAGACCCGCATCGAGAACCTCCAGGAACTCGCGGCAGTGGCCTTGGAGTTCGAGCAGGAGCGGGACACCGAGGGTGCCGAGAGCCCCGGCACACTGGCCGACTTCCTGGAGAAGGTCGCCCTGGTCGCCGACTCCGACCAGATCCCCGATGAGGCCACCGAAGGCACCGGCGTCATCACACTGATGACGTTGCACACCGCCAAGGGCCTGGAATTCCCGGTCGTCTTCCTCACCGGCCTGGAGGACGGCGTCTTCCCGCACATGCGGGCCCTGGGGCAGACGAAGGAGCTGGAGGAGGAGCGGCGGCTCGCCTATGTGGGCATCACCCGGGCCCGCGAGCGCCTGTATCTCACCCGGTCGAGCATGCGCAGCGCCTGGGGCCAGCCCGCGTACAACCCGCCGTCGCGGTTCCTGGAGGAGATCCCCGAGCGGTATGTGGACTGGCGCCGCACCGGGCCCGCCACCCCCTCCGCGTCGGTGTCCGGCATCACCTCCACCGGGCTCTCGTCCTCGCGCGCCGGTGGTGGCAAGGCGGGGCCGAGCGGTTTCGCGACCCGGCGTGCCAAGGACCGGCCCGTGGTGTCGCTGGCCATCGGCGACCGGGTCACCCACGATTCGTTCGGGCTCGGCACGGTGGTCGCGGTCAAGGGCAGCGGTGACAATGCCGAGGCCACCATCGACTTCGGCCAGGACAAGCCCAAGCGGCTGCTGTTGCGCTACGCGCCGGTCGAGAAGCTGTAGTCCGCGCCGGGGGCGGTCGGAGTCAGGGGCCGGGGGTCAGGTCGGGTCGAGGTCATGGCCGCGCAGCCAGGGCAGCGGGTCGACGGCCGAGCCGCCGGGCCGCACCTCGAAGTGCAGGTGCGGCCCGGTCGAGTTGCCGGAGTTGCCGGAGTAGGCGATGACATCGCCGGCCTTGACCTGGCCGGAGCGCATTCGGGTGCTGCTGAGGTGGCAGTACCAGGTCTCGGTCCCGTCGGGCGCGGTCACTATGGCCATGTTTCCGTAGGCCACGTTGTACTGGGTACGGACGGTGCCGTCGGTGGCGGCCATCACGGGGGTGCCATAGCTGACGGGGAAGTCGATGCCGGTGTGCACCGACATCCAGTTGACTCCCGCCTGGCCGAAGTAGGCGCTCAGACCGTGCTGGTTGACGGGGAGCGCGAACTTGGGCCGCTCCGCCTCCTTGCGGGCAGCCTCCTCCGCCTTGCGTTTGCGCTCCTCCTCCTGGCGTGCCTTCAGATCGAGCCGTTCCTGGGTGCGGCTGGCCCGGCTGGCGAAGTCGTCGGCGCCTCGGCTGAGCCCGGCGAGCTGGGTGTCCAGCTGGTTGTTGGCCGACGAGAGTTTGACGGTGGACGGGTCGGGGGCGGAGGTGGCCTGGGTGGATGTGGTGTCCTGCCGGTTGTTGGAAGCGACGGATGCGGCGGCGATGCCGGCCACTCCCATGACGGCGACGGAAGGCACGGCGACGGTGAGCAGCGCCTTGCGACGCGGGCGGTAACCGGCCCGGGCGGGGGCGCCCTTGCGGCGATTGCGGCTCTGCGGGGGCTCGGGCCGCGCGTCCTGGGGGAGGTCCTGCCGACCGTCCCGCGGCGGGACGATCACCGCCTGCATGGTCCTGGTGTCGCAGTCGGCGACGGACGCCGTCCCCTGCCCGGCCGTGGCCCACTGGGCTGAACCCGGGTCGGGATCGGGGAGGGCGGTCATCAGGGTGGGGTCGTGCTGGAGCGGTGTGGGGGCCGGCTCGTCCACGGTCGCGTAGGCGCCGGCGTCCCAGGTCTGGGTCTGTCCGCTCTGGGTCTGCCCGCCGAAGTCACCGCCCCAGCCGGCGGTGTCCCAGGTCTGGGGCGGTACGTGGGCGTGGGCGCCGGTGGCGTCCGTCCCCCAGGTTCCTTCTCCGCTCGCGGCCGAGGGGTTTGCCCAGCCGGTGGTGCCGTCCCAGGAGCCCGAGTGCCCGGATTCCCATTGCCACTGGCCCGAGTCCCATTGTCCGGTCTGCTGATGAGTGGCATAGCCGCTGGTGTCCCAGAACTGGGTCTGTCCGGTGGTGTCCCATTGCCCGGTGCCATAACCGTGGTTGTCGTATCCGGCGTGGGCATATGCGGCGGCCTGCTGTTCGTACGGGGTGTAGTGCCCGTACATGGCATCGGGAGCGGGAACGGTCGGGCCCGGGCCCGCCGAGGGGTGACGGTCGTTCACCACCACTTCCATTTCGCCTTGGGAGCAGGAGAAGTAGCGGCGACTGTACCCGGCGGTATGCGACGCCCACAATCTTCCTCACGTTTTGAATCGTTGATGCCTGGGCAATTGGCAGCCTTTCGGTGGACCCAATCCGGTTCAGTCGCTTTGGCGTTCGAGAATCGTTCGATCTTCGCCGGATGCGGGGGATGGGATCGAGGGTTCGAGCTGTGGTGCGGAGCACCGGCCCGCATCAGGCGACCGATACCGCTCCCGAGGTGTCGGGAGCCTCTTCTTCCGTGGTCAGGGCCTGACGGATGCCCGCGGCCACCGCGCAGTGCACGGGCAGCGCGAGATGGCCCACCCCGCTGACCCGTATGTTGCGCGCTCTCAGATCCGGGTGATCGATGCGGGCGGTCTCCACCGGGACCATGATCTGATCGAGTTCACTCCAGAAGCTGATGAACCGCGTACCGCAGTGGGGGGCCGGCTCGGCCAGCTCCGCTATGACATCGGAGTCCGGGCGCATTTGCCGCACCAGCGGGTGCGCGGACATCAGGGGCGCGACCAGGGTGCCGCCGTGCGGTGTGCCGAGCGTGACCAGGGTGCGGATCCGGGCGTCCCCGCCGAGGCGCTGCGCGTAGTAGCGGGCGATCAGTCCGCCCAGGCTGTGCCCGATGACATCGATGTGCCGGCTGCCCGTAAGCGCGCAGAGTTCGTCGACATGGCGGGCGAGCAGCCCGGCGGCGGTACGGATGTCGCAGGTGAGCGGCGAGTAGTTGAGGGAGGTCACCCGGTGCCAGCCGTGCCGGCGCAGCGAGCGGCGCAGCAGGGCGAAGACCGAGCGGTTGTCGATGAAGCCGTGCAGCAGGAGGACGGGCGGCCGGTCGGTGCCGCTCTCCGCCTCCGGACCGGAGGGAGGCGGGGGGCGCTCCTGGGTCACACCGGTGGGATAGAGCAGCACATGACCCGTGAGGATCGCCAGCTCAAGCATGGTGGACCGGACCAACGCGGGGGAGGGGAGCGTGGTGGAAAGGGTGGGCAAGGCCCCCATGGCCGACCTCCCGAACGGCACACACAGCGGGCCTCTGTCCCCCGGGTGCCCTCGTGGGCAGCCGTACGCTGCCTGCCGCACCGCTGTGCCGGGCGGCTGACGGCACAGTGGTGCGGCGGCTTTGTCGCGGCTCCCCTTGCGACCGACCCGTGATCCGGCGGCTCCGGGACCGGACGGCTGAGTGCCTGACGGCATTGCTCCGTTGGCGGCCGGGGTGAGGCGCGGGGTGACGGGAACGGCGCGTAGCGAACGTGGTGTCCCACGTGTGATTTCCCCCTCGCTCTCCACCGCGAAACGGCCGGTTGCGGGATGCTGGAGATAACGTTCGTTCACGTCCCTGGCCCGCTGGGCGCGGGGCAGCTCGCGGCCGGTCGACGGCAGGCGTACCTGGAGGCAGTGATGGGAGTGACCGGTCCGATCCGCGTGGTGGTGGCCAAGCCGGGGCTCGACGGACACGATCGCGGGGCCAAGGTCATCGCGCGTGCGCTGCGTGACGCCGGCATGGAGGTCATCTACACGGGGCTCCATCAGACACCCGAGCAGATCGTGGACACCGCGATCCAGGAGGACGCCGACGCGATCGGCCTGTCGATTCTCTCGGGTGCGCACAACACCCTTTTCACCAAGGTGATAGAGCTGTTGCGGGAGCGGGACGCGGAGGACATCAAGGTCTTTGGCGGCGGCATCATCCCCGAGGCGGACATCGTGCCGCTCAAGGAGCAGGGGGTCGCGGAGATCTTCACCCCGGGGGCGACGACGGCATCGATCGTGGAGTGGGTCAACGCGAACGTCCGCCAGCCGGCCGGTGCGTGATCGCCCGGCGGCTGCCGCCGGGGTCCGGGCGCGGGTCACCGCACTTCCCCGAGACCGCTCAGCTCCGCATGCATGACGGCGCGCAGCCGCAGGGTGCCGACGAGCCGCTGGAAGGCCTCCGTCCAGTAGCCGAAGGCCCCGGATGAGGCGGCGGCCTCCGGTGCCGCGCCGGGGGTGCCGACGAGGGACTCCAGCCGGTCGGCCTGCTCGGGGTCCAGGCATCGCTCGGCCAGGCCCATCACCCCGCTGAAGCTCCAGGGGTAGCCGCCGGCCTCCCGTGCGATGTCGAGGGCGTCCACGACCGCCCGGCCCAGCGGTTCCGCCCAGGGCACTTCGCACACGCCGATCAGCCGGAAGGCGTCCGAGAGCCCGTGGGCGGCGATGAACTCGGCCGCCCAGGCGGCCCGTTCACCCGGTGGCAGCGCGGTCAGCAGTTTCGCGGGATCCCGCCAGGAGGAGCCCGCCGGGTCGGGGAGCGAGCTCGCCGGGCCCAGCAGCGCCCGCGACCACTGCGCGTCCTGCCGGAGGACGGCGGCCCGGCACCAGGCTGCGTGCAGATCCGGCTGCCAGCCGTCGGCCACCGGCAGGGCGATGGCCTCGGCCGCGTCGGCCACCCTCAGGTGCGCGGGCCAGACGGCCAGCGGTGCCGCCTGCACCACCTGGGTCAGCCACCATGATCGCGTGCCCCGGCCGGACGGGGGTCTGGCGACGATGCCGTCCCGCTGCATCCCGCTGTCGCATCGGTGGGGCGCCTCGACCACGACGAGCGGCGCCGCGCCGCTCGTCGTGCGGTCCAGGGCGACACAGGCCCGGGCCCGCTCGGCCATCCGGGCCGTGAGCGCGGAGAGTGGGAGGGCGGCGAGGAGTTCGGCCGCCGCGGCCCGCACATTGCGGCTGCGGTCGGAGAGAGCCTGTTCCAGGAAGGGCTCGTCGGCGGGGGAGAGGCCCTCACGCAGGGAATCCAGGAACATCAGCCGGTCCTCCGCCCGCTCGCTCGCCCACGTGGTGGCCAGCAGCTCATGGGCCACGGCCGGATCACGGCGCCGGACGGCCAGCAGTACCGCGGCGCGCTCGGCGAACAACCCCTCCCGCCAGACGCGCCGTTCGGCTTCGGGATCGGTGTCCCGGACGCCGGCCGGGTCCGCCGGATGGGCGCGCAGTGCGAACTTCCACCGGGGGTTGAGCCGGGCGAGCCACAGCGCCCGGGGCCCGCCGAGGGTGAGGGCCTCCTGGCGCAGATCGCTGCGGGCCCGGGCGGCGTCGAGCAGGGCGGGCAGCAAGGCCTCCGGCGCCCGGTAGCCGTGCCGGTTGGCGGCGGTCAGCCACTGTGGCAGCAGCTCGATGAGATCCGGGGTGGCACCGCGCCGCCCGCCGCCGGGGCCCGTCCGGTCGGCGAGCAGCAGGGTCAGCCGCTGCTGTGCGGCGGCCGGCAGCACGGGACGTGGGTCCGGTGGCGCGGGTGCGGGCCGGGCCCGCGCGGTGACCGGCAGGGCGGCTGCCCGCCGCCGCACGGTGTGCAGGGCGGCCGCGTCCAGCAGCGCCAGGGCCGGGTCCTGCCCGGGGCGGGGCGGGGCGGTCGAGGCGCGCCGCTCGGTGCCCAGCAGGGCGGTGGTGACGAGGTCTTCCCAGGTGGTGTTCATCCGTCGGGTCCTCTTCCGTTCTCCGGCGTATCGGTGGTTTCCCCGGGTGGTGCCGTGCAGCGGCGTCAGAGGGCGACCGGTCCGGGGCCCCAGGTCGCCAGGGGGATGAAGCCGCGGTGGCCGTACTCCCCGAAGACGGTCACCGGCCGGCCGCCGGATATCGCGGCGAGCCGCCACAGGCCCGGATCGCCGCACCGTGGATCCACCGGGAGCGCCGATGTGCCCTCGCCGTCGGCCAGTTGCCAGCCGTGCTCCACATCCGGCACCGGGGTCACCGCCTCGAGGACCACCGGCCAGGACTCCAGCCAGGGGTCGTCGCACAGCGACCCGCCGTATGCGCACAGAGCCGCCTCGGCATTGCCGCCCGGCGGCGGCTCGGAGCAGGGGGCGGGCGCCCCGTGGCGCGGGCCGAGCACCGCGCGCAGCGGCCGCGCCGACGGATGGAAGGCGAGCTCCGCCTCCAGGACCAGGCCGACCGGCAGCGAGAGTTCGGGCGCCCGGCCGCCCGCGCCGTAGGAGAGGAGCAGGGCCATCCGGCCCGTGCCCCGGCCGTACAGCCAGCAGCGGCGAGTGGTCAGCCTGCCGTCGTCGGCGTCCCGTTGGGCCAGGACGAGCCAGTGGTCGCGGACCCGGGGCGCGGAGGCCAGCAGCGCGGAGCCGTCCGAGGCGGTGCCGACCCGGGTTCGCACCGTCGCGGCCAGCGCCTCCGGCAGCCGGTCGGCGTGCAGATAGCCCTGGTTGAGGGTGTGCAGCAGGGCGCACTCCGCAAGCAGGCGCGCTGCCCGGTCCGGGCCGGAGCCCACCACCGAGGTCAACTCCCGGATGCGGGCGGCGAGTCCGGGTGCCTGGGCATCGGTCATACGGGCCGCCGCCGCCTCCCACTGCCCGGACGCGGAGTCTTCGCCCGCCGCGAGCCCGCCCCTCAGGAGATCCGCGAGCCGCTGCTCCAACTCCGCGACCCCCGCGGCGATGCGTGCGGCCCGGCGGTCCGCACGGCGGCGCGCCGCCGCGCCGCCCGGCGCCGGCCCGGCCGCAGGCGCGCCGGGCGGCCGGGCCGCACGCCGCCGGAGCAGCCACTCACCGGCCCAGTCCGGCGGCGGTGCCTCGGTCGCCGGCACGGCCTCCTGGCCCGCCGCCCACAGCAGCAACAGGCCCAGGGTGTGCTTGCACGGGAACTTGCGGCTCGGGCAACTGCAGTGAAAGCCGGGCTCATCGGGGCCGGACAGATCGACGACCGCCCGATACGGCGTGCCGCCGCCGCCCGCGCACCGGCCCCACACCGCGCCCGCACCGGCACCCGTGCCCGACCACGGCCCGGGTCCGGCGAGTTTGCCGCCGGCCTTGCGTGACGCTTCGTCAGGAGCCAGTGCGAGCACCTGGTCCGATGTCCAGCGTTCCCCCTGCGGATTCATGTCGGCAAAGCTAGGGCACCCCACTGACAATCGCTCTGACCAGCGGATCTCCCGCTCTGGAGACCGATTGTCAGTGGGCTGGTGCAAGGTGGGGACACATCCCGGAACGCACCACGAGGGGGACTTGTGACCGTGTCTGGAATCCCGCGCACCGAGACCTTGCGACCGCATGCCGAAGACGCCTTCGCCGAGGAGCTGAAGGCCCTCGCGGCCGCCGACGACCGCCCACGCCCCGGGCGTTGGCGGCTGTCGCCCTGGGCGGTCGCCACCTATCTGCTGGGCGGCACCCTGCCCGGCGGCACCGTCATCACCCCGAAGTACGTCGGCCCGCGCCGCATCGTCGAGGTCGCCGTCGCCACGCTCGCCACCGACCGGGCGCTGCTGCTGCTCGGCGTCCCCGGCACGGCCAAGACCTGGGTGTCCGAGCACCTGGCCGCCGCCGTCAGCGGCGACTCGACCCTGCTGGTCCAGGGCACGGCGGGCACCGCCGAAGAGGCCATCCGCTACGGCTGGAACTACGCCCGGCTGCTGGCCCACGGCCCCAGCCGGGAGGCGCTGGTGCCCAGCCCCGTCATGCGCGCCATGGCCGAGGGCAGGATCGCGCGGATCGAGGAGCTCACCCGCATCCCCGCCGACGTCCAGGACACCCTCATCACCGTCCTGTCCGAGAAGACCCTGCCCATCCCCGAACTCGGCGAGGAAGTACCGGCCGTGCCCGGCTTCAGCCTCATCGCCACCGCCAACGACCGGGACCGCGGCGTCAACGAGCTCTCCAGCGCGCTGCGCCGCCGGTTCAACACGGTCGTCCTGCCACTGCCTGCCACCCCCCAGGAGGAGGTCGACATCGTCACCCGGCGGGTCGAGCAGATCGGCCGCTCCCTCGACCTGCCCGCGCCGCCCGACGGCATCGACGAGATCCGGCGGGTCGTCACGGTCTTCCGTGAACTGCGCGGGGGCATCACCGCGGACGGGCGCACCAAGCTCAAGTCCCCTTCGGGCACGCTCTCGACGGCCGAGGCGATCTCGGTCGTCACGGGCGGGCTGGCCCTTGCCGCCCACTTCGGCGACGGAGTGCTGCGCGCGGGGGACGTGGCCGCCGGGATCCTCGGCGCGGTCGTCCGTGACCCGGCGGCCGACCGGACGGTCTGGCAGGAGTATCTGGAGACCGTGGTCCGCGAGCGGCACGGCTGGCAGGACTTCTACCGCGCATGCCGCGAGGTGTCTGCATGACCACGGGCCGTCACCCCGGCTCTCACCGGCATCTAACCACGAGCACCCAACTGATGCCCGCAGAAAGGATGGTGGACCAGTGACCACCGCCCCGCCCGCCCTGCTCGGCGTGCGACATCACGGGCCGGGGTCCGCACGGGCCGTGCGGGCCGCTCTCGACCGGTGCGAGCCGGGCGCCGTGCTGATCGAGGGCCCGCCCGAGGCGGATGCGATCGTCCACCTCGCCGCCGACGCGGGGATGCGTCCGCCCGTCGCGCTGCTGGCCCACGCCGTGGACGACCCGGGCCACGCCGCCTGCTGGCCGCTCGCGGAGTTCTCCCCCGAGTGGGTGGCCATCCGATGGGCGCTGGTGCACGACGTGCCGGTCCGCTTCATCGACCTGCCCGCCGCGGTGTCGCTCGCGCTGGGCGAACGCGCCGCGGAGCGGCCCGAGTTCCCGTCACCCGACGCGGAAGCCGCCGCCCCGGGCGGGGATCCGGGCGGCAGTCCTTCCCACATGTGCCGCCCGTCCGGCCCCGCCGCACGGCTCGACCCTCTTGCCGCGCTGGCGGAGGCCGCCGGTTACGACGACCCCGAGCGCTGGTGGGAAGACGTGGTCGAGCACCGGCGGGGCGGCCACCGGGAGGGCACCCCGCTCGCGCCCTTCCGGGCCGTCGCCGAGGCCATGGCCGAGCTGCGGGCCGCCCTCGCCGGTGAGGGCGGTGGGTCCGACGGCGCCGACGGCCACCCCGGCTGCGTCCGCTGCCGGGACCGCGATGCCGTGCGGGAAGCCCATATGCGCCTGAAACTGCGCGAAGCCCGCCGCGAGTTCGGGGACGCGGTCGCCGTGGTCTGCGGAGCCTGGCACGTACCGGCCCTCGCCGCGCAGCGGCCGGTCACCGCCGACCGGCAGGTGCTCAAGGGGCTGCCCAAGGTCAAATCGACCATCGGCTGGGTGCCTTGGACCCACCGCCGTCTGACCGGACACAGCGGATACGGCGCCGGCATCACCTCACCGGGCTGGTACGGGCACCTCTTCCGCGCCCCGGACCGGCCCCTGGAGCGGTGGATGACCACCGTCGCCCGGCTGTTGCGTGCCGAGGACCACCCCGTCTCCTCCGCCCATGTCATCGAGGCCGTACGGCTCGCCGACACCCTCGCCGCGCTGCGCGCCCGCCCGTTCGCCGGGCTCACCGAAGCCACCGATGCGGTGCGGGCGGTGATGTGCGAGGGCTCCGATGCGCCGCTCGCCCTCGTCCACGACCGGCTGGTCATCGGCGAGGCGCTCGGCGAGGTCCCCGCCTCCGCACCGGCCGCGCCCCTGCGGCGCGACCTGACCCGGCTGCAGCGCAGCCTGCGCCTCAAGCCCGAACCTGCCGCCCGGGAAGCCGAGTTCGACCTCCGCAAGGAGCTGGACGCGGCCCGCAGCAGGCTGCTGCACCGGCTCGTGCTGCTCGGTGTCGACTGGGGCGTACCGGTGCGCTCACGCGAAGGGCTCGGCACCTTCCGCGAGACCTGGCGGCTGTGCTGGGAACCCGAGCTGTCCGTGCGAGTGGCCGAGGCCGGAGTCTGGGGCACCACCGTCGAAGGCGCGGCGACCGCACGGGCCGCATCCTTGGCCGGCGCGGCCACCACGCTCGCCGAGATCACCACCCTGGCCGAAGGCTGCCTGCTCGCCGCGCTGCCCGCCGCCCTCCCCATCGTCATGCGCGCCCTCGCCGACCGAGCCGCCCTCGACACGGATGTGGCACAGCTGGCCCAGGCGCTGCCCGCCCTCGTCCGGTCCGTCCGCTACGGCGACGTCCGCGGCACCGACACCGGGGCCCTGGCCGAGGTGGCGGCGGGCATCGCCGAGCGTGTCTTCGTCGGCCTGCCCGCCGCCTGCGCGGGCCTCGACCGCGAGGCGGCGGCGGAGATGAGGGCCCGGCTCAACGCCGTGCACCAGGCGACGGCGCTGCTGGCCTCGCCCGGCATACGCGATCGCTGGGCCGCCGTGCTGACCGTCCTCGCCGATCGCGAGGGCCTGCCCGGGGAGATACGGGGCCGGGCCGCCCGGCTGCTGCTCGACGAGGGCCGGCTGGCCGAGGGCCGCGCCGCCCGGCTGATGGGGCTCGCGCTCTCGCCCGGCCGGGCACCGGCCGAGGCGGCCGCCTGGATCGAGGGGTTCATCGGCAGCGGTGGCTCCGGCGGGATGCTGCTCGTCCATGACGACCGGCTGCTCGGTCTCGTCGACGCCTGGCTCACCGGGGTGCCCCCCGCCGCCTTCACGGATGTGCTGCCACTGCTGCGCCGCACCTTCGCGGCCTTCGACCCCGGAGTGCGCCGTTCCGTCGGCGAGCTGATCCGCGGCGGCGGGTCGGCAGCCGGGGCCAACGGCCCGGCCGGCACAGCAGAGTTGGATGCCGGACGGGCGGCGGCGATCCTGCCGACGATGTGCCTGCTGCTGGGCCTCGACCCGGAGAGCCCCGAGAACCCCGAGAACCTCGAGAGCCCCGAGAACCCAAATAACAGCGAGAGCCCCGAAGACGGCTTGGCATCGGCAGCGGGACCGACAGAAGGAGCAGCACGGTGACGGCCACACCCCCCATCGATCCCGCAGCCGAACGGCTGCGCCGCTGGCGGCTGGTGCTCGGCGGCGCGGGCGATGGCACCGGGTGCCCGCTCGGCGGCACCGACGCCGCCATGGACCGGACCCTGGAGTCGCTCTATGGATCCCGGCCCGGTCCCGCCCATGACTCCGCCCCGGGAAGCGGCCGGCGCGGGGCGGGGCTCGGCGGTTCCGCGCCACAGGTCGCCCGCTGGCTGGGCGACATCCGGGCGTACTTTCCGACGTCCGTCGTTCAGGTGATGCAGCGCGACGCGATCGACCGGCTCGGTCTGTCGGCCCTGCTGATGGAGCCCGAGCTGCTCGAGGCCGTCGAAGCGGATGTGCACCTCGTCGGCACCCTGCTGTCGCTGGGCAAGGCCATGCCCGAGGCCACCAGGACCACCGCGCGGGCGGTCGTCCGCAAGGTGGTCCGGGATCTGGAGGGGCGCCTGACCTCCCGCACCCGCACCACCCTCCTGGGCGCCCTCGACCGCTCCGCCCGCATCGGCCGCCCCCGGCACCGCGACATCGACTGGAACCGCACCATCCGCGCCAACCTCAAGAACTACCTGCCCGAGTACCGCACCGTGGTGCTCGAGCGCCTCATCGGCTACGGCCGGTCCGCACGGTCGGTGAAGAAGGAGGTGATCCTGTGCATCGACCAGTCCGGGTCGATGGCCGCCTCCGTCGTCCATGCCGCCGTCTTCGGCGCGGTCCTGGCCTCGATACGGGCCCTGGACACCCGGCTGGTGGCCTTCGACACCGCGGTCGTGGACCTCACCGACCAGCTGGCCGACCCGGTGGATGTGCTGTTCGGCACCCGGCTCGGCGGCGGCACCGACATCAACAGGGCCCTCGCCTACTGCCAGTCCCGCATCACCCGGCCCGCCGAGACGGTCGTCGTCCTCATCAGCGACCTCTACGAGGGCGGTATCCGCGACGGGATGCTGGGGCGGGTCGCCGCGATGCAGACGTCCGGGGTGCGGTTCGTGACCTTGCTCGCGCTCTCCGACGAGGGTGCGCCCGCCTATGACCGCGAGCACGCCGCGGCGCTGGCTGCACTCGGCGCGCCCGCCTTCGCCTGTACCCCCGATCTGTTTCCGGAGGTGATGGCGGCGGCCCTGGAGAAGCGGCCGCTGCCGATACCCGATACCGCCATTTGACCGGCCGGTCGCTCCCGAATGGACGCGCTCTGTCGCGATCTGTGAGCGTTATCACGGCCAGAGTGTGATCTGTGATTTAGGGAGCTCCCGCCCTCGGGGATAACCTGCGAGACGGACATGCCGCGTATTCGGCGCACGTGTGCCGCCCTCGTCATAGATCGCGTCCTCACGCTGCCAACGCGGCACGCCCGCGCAGACAACGAACCGCGATATCCATGGAAAAGGGACGGACGCGCGTGGACCTGTTCGAGTACCAGGCGAGGGACCTCTTCGCCAAGCACGGTGTACCGGTGCTGGCCGGTGAAGTCATCGACACGCCTGAGGCGGCGCGCGAGGCGACCGAGCGGCTGGGCGGCAAGGCCGTCATCAAGGCGCAGGTCAAGGTCGGCGGCCGGGGCAAGGCCGGTGGCGTGAAGCTGGCCTCCGACGCGGACGACGCGGTTGCCAAGGCCGGTCAGATCCTGGGCATGGACATCAAGGGCCACACGGTCCACAAGGTGATGCTCGCCCAGACGGCGGACATCAAGGAGGAGTACTACGTCTCCTACCTGCTGGACCGCACCAACCGCACCTTCCTGGCCATGGCCTCCGTCGAGGGTGGCATGGACATCGAAGAGGTCGCGGCCACCAAGCCCGAGGCCCTCGCCAAGATCCCGGTGGACGCCAACGAGGGCGTGACCGAGGCCAAGGCCCGCGAGATCATCGCGGCCGCCAAGTTCCCGGCCGAGATCGCGGACGGCATGGTCCAGGTCCTGCAGAGCCTGTGGACCGTCTTCGTCAAGGAGGACGCCCTCCTCGTCGAGGTCAACCCGCTGATCAAGAGCGGTGACGGCAAGCTCATCGCCATCGACGGCAAGGTCTCGCTGGACGCCAACGCCGACTTCCGCCAGCCCGGGCACGAGGAGCTGGAGGACAAGGCCGCGGCCAACCCGCTGGAGGCCGCCGCCAAGGCCAAGGGCCTCAACTACGTCAAGCTCGACGGCCAGGTCGGCATCATCGGCAATGGCGCGGGCCTGGTGATGAGCACCCTCGACGTCGTCGCCTACGCCGGCGAGAAGCACTCGGGCGTCAAGCCCGCCAACTTCCTCGACATCGGCGGCGGCGCCTCCGCCGAGGTCATGGCCAACGGCCTTGAGATCATCCTCGGCGACCCGGACGTCAAGTCCGTCTTCGTCAATGTCTTCGGTGGCATCACCGCGTGTGACGAGGTCGCCAAGGGCATCGTCCAGGCCCTGGAGCTGCTCAAGGCCAAGGGCGAAGCGGTCACCAAGCCGCTGGTCGTGCGCCTCGACGGCAACAACGCGGAGCTGGGTCGCAAGATCCTGTCCGACGCCAACCACCCGCTGGTGCAGCGCGTGGACACCATGGACGGCGCGGCCGACAAGGCCGCCGAGCTGGCTGCGGCTAAGTAAGGGACGAGGACTCCACAACCATGGCTATCTTCCTCACCAAGGACAGCAAGGTCATCGTCCAGGGGATGACCGGTGCCACGGGCATGAAGCACACCAAGCTCATGCTGGCCGACGGCACCAACATCGTCGGCGGCGTGAACCCGCGCAAGGCCGGCACCGAGGTCGACTTCGAGGTCCCCCAGAGCCTGAACGGCCTGGGAGGTACCCCCACTTCGGTGCCCGTCTTCGGCTCCGTCGCCGAGGCGATGCAGAAGACCGGCGCCGACGTCACCGTGGTCTTTGTGCCGCCGGCCTTCGCCAAGGCCGCCGTGGTCGAGGCGATCGACGCGGGCATCGGCCTGGCCGTTGTGATCACCGAGGGCATCGCCGTCCACGACTCGGCCGCCTTCTGGGCGTACGCGGGCTCGAAGGGCAACAAGACCCGCATCATCGGCCCCAACTGCCCCGGCCTGATCACCCCGGGCCAGTCCAACGCCGGCATCATCCCGGGCGATATCACCAAGCCCGGCCGCATCGGCCTGGTGTCCAAGTCCGGCACCCTGACCTACCAGATGATGTACGAGCTCCGTGACATCGGCTTCTCCTCGGCCGTCGGCATCGGTGGCGACCCGGTCATCGGCACCACCCACATCGACGCCCTCGCCGCGTTCGAGGCCGACCCCGACACCGACCTGATCGTCATGATCGGCGAGATCGGCGGCGACGCCGAGGAGCGGGCCGCGGACTTCATCAAGGCCAATGTCACCAAGCCGGTCGTCGGCTATGTGGCCGGTTTCACCGCGCCCGAGGGCAAGACGATGGGCCACGCCGGTGCGATCGTGTCCGGTTCGTCCGGCACCGCGCAGGCCAAGAAGGAGGCCCTCGAGGCCGCGGGCGTCAAGGTCGGCAAGACCCCGTCCGAGACGGCCCGCCTCGCGCGCGCCGCGCTGAACGCCTGAGTCTCGGCACCGCAGGACGTGGGGGCGGCGCCCTCCCGGCGGTGGGGGCCCACCCCCGGACGGGGGTTGGGCCCGAGCCACATAAACACAAAACACCCACCATTTCGGCCACACCCCCCCAAGGCCCCCCCCCCCACGCAAACAACACACCCACCAACAACGCACCCACCCCCAAAAAAGAAACCCCCAAAACCACCACCCCAAACCACGCCGTCAAAAACACAAAAAACAACACAAAAAAAAAAAAAAAA
>NZ_JBDJPF010000053.1:0-53429 GCF_054957865.1 Streptomyces xingningensis | reverse complement strand
TCCGTCTCGTGTTCGCCATGACTCCCAACTTCCCTTGCACTCACGGTCTCTACGCTACGAGGGGAAGGCCATAAGCTGCGTGGCGTGATCGAAACAGTGGTGCTGGATGTCGGAGAAACGATCGTCAAGGACGACCGTGGCTGGGCCTCCTGGGCCGACTGGCTCGGAGTCCCCCGACATACGCTCTCCGCACTCGTCGGTGCTGTCGTGTCCCAAGGACGAGACAACGCCGACGCCATCAGGCTGATCCGGCCCGGGATCGATCTGAAGTCCGAGATCCAGGCCAGGGAGGCGGCCGGCTTCGCCGAGCACCTGGACGATAGTGACCTGTACCCAGATGTTCGGCCGGCGCTCCAGTCACTTCGTTCCGTCGGCCTGCGAGTCTTCCTCGCAGGCAATCAGACCGCCCGCGCCGGGGAATTGCTGAGTGCCATGAACCTGCCCGTCGATGGCATCGCCACTTCGGCGGAATGGGGGGTGGCCAAGCCAGCAGCAGCCTTCTTCGATCGCGTGATTGACCTTGCCAAGACGGCACCCGATCGAACCGTCTACGTCGGAGACCACCCAGCCAACGACTGCGTCCCGGCAGCCGCCGCAGGGCTGCGCACGGCGCACCTTCGACGCGGCCCCCTGGGCCATCTGTGGGCGGACAGCTCAGAGGCCGCCGCGGCTGACTGGCGTATCGAGTCCCTGACGGAGCTGGTCGGCCTTCTCCGGCCGTAGCCCATGGGATCGAGATAATGAGACGACGGTGCACCGGCGAATCCGTGGGTGCCGTGCAGGCAAGCGCTTCGAACGGAGACTCACTGTGCCCTCATCACATAGTGGGGTGGGGAAGTACGTTGCCTATCAGCGTCGCCTTGCCAAACTGACCCAACAGCAGCTTGCCGACGGGGCAGGGCTGGCGCTCGGGACTCTCCGCAAGATCGAGCGGGACGAGCGCGGGGCCAGCGACACGGTCCTTGAAGCTCTTGCCGAGGCGATGGGCGTCGACCTGTCCAAGCTCCTTCCCCAGCGATCTCATGCCGACGCTCGCGTCCACAACGCCATGCCTGCCCTCTCGGCAGTCCTCGCCACGTACGACATGCCCGAGGACGGGCCGGTCCGATCGTTCCCGGAGCTGCGGGATGCCGTGGCGAAGGCGGAGTCTTGGCGGCTCGGCGCCCAATACATCTTGATCGCCCGCAAGTTGCCCGGTCTTCTCGCTGAACTCTCGCGGGTGCTGCACACGGCACAGCACGCGGAGCGCCGGGAGGCGGCCGGCCTGTTGGTATCGGCTTACCGCACCGCGGACGCCGTCGCCTTCAAGTACGGTGCCCGGGACCTGTCGGCCCGGTTGATCGGCCTCATGAAGTGGGCCGCGGGCGCGGCTGACGACCAATTGTTGGACGCCACCGTCGCGTACGTGGGTACCGAGATCTACTTTGCTGCACGCACATATCGGACTGGTCTCCGAGTCCTGGAGACTGCTATTGACGCTTCGCCTCCGCCCACAAGTGCCGGTGTCACAGCCGCACGTGGGGCCCTTCACATGCGCGCTGCGGTCATCGCCGGCAGGGCGGGCGACGCCGATGCCGCCGAACTGCATCTCCGCGAGGCCCGGACGCTTGGCGATCGTGTGTGCGAAGGCGTCTACGCAGGTACTGCCTTCGGTCCGCATTCCGTGCGCACTCATCAAGTGTCCGTAGCTGTAAGTCTGGGCGGCAATTACCTCCAGGGTGCATTGGATGTGGCCCGTGAGTGGGCTCCGCCGCAGGACATGCCAGCAGAGCGGCGCTCCGGGTTCTACATCGAACTGGCCCGTGTTCAGCTGTGGACAGGACGGCCCGATGACGCCTTCGAATCCTTGAAGGTCGCTCGCCACATCGCTCCCCAACATACGCGGGAGCACCCCTGGGTTCGTGAAGTCGCTGGCACCTTGCGGCGGTTGAGGCGGGCCGACGCCGAATCTCTCACCCACTTCGCCGAGTGGTGTCACGCCACCGGATAACCGTACCGGCCTACCCCTCGCAGGGGTACTTGTCCCATCCACGGTGGGTCACCATCTCCATGCCCGCGCATGAACGGGCAGGTAGGAGAGGCAATGACCAAAGTAGTGCTCGTGACCCGTCGTCCTGCCCTGCACATCACTGAGGATTGCCGGACCAGCCGCCACCGCTCGTGCCACGGTGCCACGAGTATCCGCTGTATCTCCGGCGACAGCTCCGACCGCTGCACCGAGTCGTTGCCGTGCACCTGCTCGTGTCATCAGCAGGTGCACGGATGACCGACGGCACTGGCCGCTTGACGCCACCCGAAGATCTCCGCGCTGCGCCGGCCTCCCTCGCCAAGTGCGGGCGGAGCCCGCATGAACCGCAACACGTTCCCTCCACCTCAACAAGAGGCATTCCCATGATGGTTCATCCCCCTTTCTTCGACCCCTTCGCGCTCACCAACGACGCCGGTTTCCTCGACCACAAGTCCGCCCAGTGGCTCACGTCCGGGGAAGCGCACCCGTACGACGTGCTGAGCACATGGCGCAGGAAACTGCCCGCCACACTGCGCAGCGGTCACCGCTTCGACGTCGTTCACCTGCCTGCCGCGCTCGTCGAGGCCGGAATCGACGGCGTCCAGGACAAGGACACGATCGAAGCCCACTTTCGCGCCGTCGGCATCACCAACTCGGTGACCGTCTCCCGCACCGGCCACCAATACACCGTTCTCGTCCCGCCCGGCACCACACAGCAGTGGAAAGAGCCGGGCACCACCATTGCAGGCGAACTCGGCTATGTCTCCCTGCCCACACCCGTCCGCCACGGGCCGCCCGGCGCCTACTGGCTGCTTCCAGCGCCGGAGGACGAGAGCATGCTCTGTGACCCGGTGAACCTCCGGCTGCTCATCGGCCAGAGCAAGGCTCGGGGGCGCGAGAGGTAGCCGGTTCATCCGTCCCACGACAGCACGGGCAGGGCCGTCGTGATCCGTCTCCCGCACACGGAGCTTTCGTCTTGTGCGGGGCCCGCGTTGTCCGGCGTTGGGTCAGGCCGTCGAAGACCGGACGAGAGGATCGGTATGACCTTCCTGCCTTCGGTGGATCCCTCACGGCGACGCTGCCCGTACCAGGCGTTCGCGGGGAACAGCCCGGCAATCTAATCCCCGTCCTATCGACCAACAACCAACGAGAGAACTGCAAATGACCACTGTTACGCACCCGCGGGAGGCGTTCCCGCTTGTTCCCGAGGGAGGACGGCTCATCAACAGCAGTGAGCCCCCGACCCACTTCACCACCCGCCCGTGGCTCCTGCGATTCGCGGTAGCCCCTGACCCCACAACGGCCACCGTCAAACCGTCCGCAATCTACGACGAGCAGGCGCAGATGTCCGTCGGCCTGTATGACGGACCGCTGCCCTACATGGGCAATACGCACAGCCCCACCGTCCCGGACGGCAGCGCCGAAAACCCGCCGCCCCTCGACGAGGGACCCAAGGACTGAGTGACCGTGACCCCCGTCCTCGTGATCGCAGCCCAAGACGACTGGCCCACGGACCGTGTCGTGAAGGTGCTCACTGAGCGCGGGGTGGAGGTGTTCCGTATGGACACCGCCGAGTTTCCGCAACGACTCACCCTTGCAGGGCGTATCGATGCCCGGCAAGGGTGGGCCGGCGGACTCTCCACCCCGCACCGCACCGTCGACCTCGCCGAGATTGGTGGCGTCTACTACCGCACACCGAACATGTTTCGCCTCCCGGAGGGCATGTCCGAGCCAGAACGCAGGTTCGCCGCAGCTCAGGCCAGAGCAGGACTCGGCGGCATCGTCTCGGCCCTGGACTGCCGATGGGTCAACCACCCAGCCGCCATGTCGCGTGCCGAATACAAGCCACTCCAGCTCGCCGCAGCCCGCGAGTGCGGTCTCATCATCCCCCCAACCCTGATCACCAACAGCCCCGACGCCATCCGTGCATTCGCCGACGACGTCGGTGGCCCTCTGATCTGCAAGCCCATCGCCTCTCCCGTGTTCATCGAGGCCGACGAGCTCAAGCTCGTCTACACCCACAAACTCACCAGGCACGACCTCGCCGACCTACGTGGCATCGACACAACCGCCCACCTCTTTCAGGCATGGGTTGACAAGGCGTATGAGGTACGGCTGACCGTGGCCGGTGACCGACTGCTCGCCGCCGAGGTCTACGCCGGTAGTGCTCAGGCGCACACGGACTGGCGCAGTGACTACCGTTCGTTGACCTACCGGGCGACCGATACCCCCGACGACACGGCGGAAGGGGTGCGGCGCTTGATGAGGCGGCTTGAACTCCGGTTCGCAGCAATCGACTTCATCGTGTCACCCACCGGAGAGTGGACGTTCTTGGAAGCGAACCCTTGCGGGCAGTGGGACTGGATACAGCACGCCACGGGCCTGCCCATCGCCGAAGCCATCGCCGACGAACTGACAGGAGTCGCCGCGTGACCGCTCCCACCCTTGAAGCCGCACGCCCGTACATGGCCGCGCTCGCCGTCGAGCTCAGGAAGGCCGGCGCGGTCCGGTCGCCCCAGTGGGCCGATGTCTTCGCCGCCGTGCCTCGGCACGTCTTCGTCCCGGTGTGGTACGAGCAGGAGACCAACGACAGGGGCATCACCGTATGGCGTCGGCATCAAGCAACCACAGCCGACGCTCAGTTGGTCCGTGTCTACCGCGACACCACGCTTGTCACCGCGCTGGACCCCGAGACCGCCGAGCAGATCGACGAGACGGCATGGACCGGCATCCCCACTTCGTCCAGCACGCTCCCAAGCCTCATGGCCAGGATGCTGGAAGAACTCAGTGTTGAGGACGGGCACCGCGTTCTCGAAGTCGGCACCGGCACGGGGTATAACGCGGCTCTTTTGTGCGCGCGCCTCGGGGATCGTGCCGTGCATTCCGTCGACATTGCCCCCGCGCTTGTCCACGCCGCGGAAAGCCATCTCGCCGAGATCGGCTACCGCCCGCTGCTCGCCGCCGACGACGGGCAGGCCGGCCACCCTGCCGGAGGCCCGTTTGACCGGATCATCTCGACGTGCTCGGTACCGGCCATCCCCCAGGCATGGATCGAGCAAGCCAGGCCCGGGTCCGTCATCCACACCGACGTCGCTCTGGGCATCGAAGGCGGACTCGTCCGTCTCACCCTCGACGGGGAGTCCCGCCTCCGCGGAAGGTTCACCAGCACCACCGGTCGGTTCATGGCCGCACGCAGCGACGCCAGTGCCTATCCCCGCCCCCAACAACACACCCTAGCCGCACCTGAAGTCGGCACTTGCCCGACTCCCGTCACGGCGCGCGACATCCAGGCCCACTACCCCTTCCGCCTGCTATTGGCCTTCCGCCTTCCCGGAACCAGGCTCGTCTACCACCTCGACGACACCGGCACGACGTCCTTCCAACTCCAGGGCAGCGACGGCTCATGGGCCCGTGCTCCCCTCACCGGAAGCGGCACCGGGACCGTGACATATGGCGGTACTGCTGACCTCTGGCGGCAGGTCGAGACCGAGTGGAGGTGGTGGACCCGCAACGGCCGCCCTGCCCCGGACCAGTTCGGGTACGTCCGCGAAGCTGACGGCCGTGCGTCCGTATGGCACATCCCCGGGGGCCGACGATGGGAACTCCCCCCTGCTGACCAACAGCCCGCAGCTGTGTACCCCTGAATCGGCTTGTGATCCCCTGATCTGCTGGTAAGGGGAGCGACACCAAGAGCATGGTCTCTTATATGGCGACGAAGAAAGTAACGGTGACGATCCCTGAGGATCTTCTGGACGAGATCCGCGCGGAGGCGGCGGAGCGGGGCCTGTCGGCGTACGTTGCCGAGGCGCTGCGCTTCAAGCGTGACCGGGACCGGCTTGCTGAACTGGTCGACTGGCTGCAGGAAGAACACGGGCCCGTCACTGAGGACGAGCATGCGGCAGTGCTCGACGAGCTGGAGGAACTCGACGCCGAACACGAGCGGCGCCGCACCGACGGACAGCGCAACGCCGGAGAAGCTGCGTGAAGAAGCGAACCGGTGAGCGGCCGCTCCGTGTTTTCGTGAAGGTATAGATCCGACCCGCGCTGGTCTCAGTCTCACGCCGACGCCGCCCGCACCCCCAACACCCCGGCCCGCACCGCCTCGTCGTAGCGGCGCAGTACCACCGACACCACTTCGTCCGCCGCCCCCAGCACCCCTGCCAGGATCTCCGCGCCCCCCGCCCGGGCTCCGGCCGTGATGCGGTCCGGGAGGCGGCCGGGGGCCAGGACGTAGGGGGCGACGGCCACTTGGCGGCAGCCCGCGGCGCGCAGGGCGCGTACCGCGTCCTCGGTGCGCGGCGCGGAGGCGGAGGCGAACGCGGGGCGTACGGCGCGCCAGCCGGTGTGCTGCCACTCCCGCGCGATGTCTGCGATCACCGCGATCGCCTCCGGGTCGGAGGAGCCCGCCGAGGCCAGTACGACCCCGGTCGAGCGCCGGTCGCCGGGGCGCAACCCGGCCTCGTACAGCCGTCGTTCGAGGGCGGCGGTCAGCAGGGGGGAGGGGCCCAGGACGGCGGCCCGGTGCACGGTCAGGCGGGGCAGCCGGGAGGTGGTCGCGCGCAGGATGGCGGGCAGGTCGGTCTTGGCGTGGTAGGCGCGGGTCAGCAGGAGGGGGAGGGCGACCACGTCCCGTATCCCCTCCGCGGACAGGCGTTCAAGGGCCTGGGGGACGGTGGGGACGGCGAAGTCCAGGAAGGCCGCCTCCACCCGGAGCCCCGGCCGCCGGGCCGCGATCCGGGCGCGCAGGGCGGAGACGGTGGCGGCGTGGCGGGGGTTGCGGCTGCCGTGGGCGATGAGGAGCAGGACCATGGTGGCTCCCTCAGCGGAGCCCGCGGGAGCGCAGCACATGGCGCTCCAGGGGGCTGAAGACGATGAGGTCGATGGCGATGCCGACGAAGAGGATCAGGATGATGCCCAGCAGTACGCCCGGCATGTCGGAGTCGGTGCGGGCGTTCTCCAGGTACTGGCCCAGGCCGAGGCCCAAGTCGGGGGAGGAGGCGATGAGTTCGGCGGCCATCAGGGAACGCCAGGAGAACGCCCAGCCCTGCTTGAGACCGGCGAGATAGCCGGGCAGGGCGGCGGGCAGCAGGATGTGCCGGGCGCCGCGCGCGCCCGTGGCGCCCAGGGTGCGTCCGGCGCGCAGATACAGCGGGGGCACCTGGTCGATGCCGGAGACCAGGCCGTTGGCGATGGAGGGCACGGCACCCAGCAGGATCACCGTGTACATCGCCGAGTCGGTGATGCCCAGCCAGATCACGGCCGCCGGCACCCAGGCCACCGAGGGCAGCGATTGCAGGCCGGAGAGCAGCGGGCCGAGGGCCGCCCGGACGAACGGGACGCGGGCCACCAGGAGCCCGAGCGGGGTGCCGATGGCGAGCGCGGCGAGGAAGCCCAGCAGGCCGCGCGAGACGCTGGTCCAGATGATGTCGAACAGGGTTCCGTTCAGCCAGAGTTGGTGCAGGCTGTGCCAGACCGCGGAGGGGTCGGGGAGCTTGTAGTCGTCGGTGACCTCGGCGAGGACCAGGAGCTTCCAGACGACGAGCACCAGGATGACGGCCGTCACCGGCGGCAGGACCTTGGCCAGCAGGATCCGGCGCAAGGGGGTGCGCTCCACCGGTACCGCGTCCAGCGCGTCGAGCCCGGCCTCCAGGCCCGCCAGGTGGGGCTCGGTGGTCTCAGTGCTTGCCATAGCGGCGGATCTCCCCACGCAGTTCCTCGGTTATCTCCACGGACAGGTCCGCGACGGCCGCGTCCTCGATGCGGCGCGGCTGCGGCAGGTCGACCGTCCACTGCCGGGCCACCCGGCCCGGCCGGGAGGACAGCAGCACCACCCGCTGGCCGAGCCGTACCGCCTCGCGGACGTTATGGGTGACGAACAGCACCGACAGGGAAGCCTGCGACCAGACGCGGGTGAGCTCGTCGTGCAGCACATCCCGGGTGATGGCGTCGAGTGCGGCGAACGGCTCGTCCATCAGCAGCAGTCGGCTGTCCTGGGCGAGCGCGCGGGCCAGCGCCACGCGCTGGCGCATGCCGCCGGACAGTTCGTGCACCCGCTTGCCGTGCGCCCCGCCCAGACGGACCAGGTCCAGCAGCCGTTCCGCCTCGGCCCGCCGCTCGTCCCGGGGCACGCCGCGCAGCCGCAGCGCGAGCTCGATGTTCCGGCCCGCGGTCAGCCAGGGGAAGAGGGCGTGCTCCTGGAACATCAGGGCCGGGCGGCCGCCCGCCACCTCGATGCTGCCCGCGGTCGGCTTGTCCAGCCCGGCGACCAGGTTGAGCAGGGTGGACTTGCCGCAGCCGGAGGCGCCCAGCAGGCAGACGAATTCGCCGGGGCGGACATCGAGGGAGATGTCCTCCAGGACCGGCCGGTCCGCTCCGGTGCGGCCGAAGCTCTTGTAGACGTGGTCGAGCCGGACGGCCGGCGGTCCGTCGTCCGTGACGGTGACGGCGCCTGGCTGGTCGGTGGTCGTGGTCGGGGCCATCCGGGACCTCCTGGTGCTGGGGTGGGACGGTGCCGTTACTGCTTGCCGAGCCCGGCCGCGGAGACCGGCGGCCGGCCCTCGGCTTTGAGGACCTTGTTGAGCGGGGTGAGCTCGTAAATGCCGGACAGGTCGGGCTTGTCGAGCAGGCCCGCGGAGACCGCGTGGGCGGCCTCGGCGTCCAGGGTGGCGGCCAGCGGGTCGTCGGTGACCTTGATGCTCTGCCAGGCCGGGTCCAGGATGCCGGAGGGCAGGGCCTTGCCGGAGAGCCTCTTCAGCGCGGTGTTCGCCGCCGACTTGGCCTGGCCGGGGTGGGCCGTGATCCAGGCGTTGGTCTTCACGGAGCCGCGCAGCACGGCCTCCACCACGTCGGGGTGCCGGTCCAGGAAACTCTGCGACACGATCACATTGGTGATCACGAACTTCCGGTCCGGCCAGAGCGTCGACTCGTCCAGCAGTACCTTGCCGCCCTCGGAGACCAGCTTGGAGGCGGTGGGCTCGGGCACCCAGGCGCCGTCCACCGAGCCGGACCTGAAGGCGTCCGGGGTGACCTTGTTGTCCGTCCGGACGACCGAGACATCGCCCTTGCCGCTCTGCGGGTCGACCTTCCAGCCCTGCCCGGCGATCCAGCTGAGGAACGCCACGTCCTGGGTGTTGCCCTTCTGCGGGGTGGCGATCCGCTTGCCCTTGACCTCGTCCAGCGAGTGGATCTTCTTGGGGTCGACCACCAGCTTCACCCCGCCGGAGGCGGAACCGGAGATGATCCGCAGGCTCTTGCCCCTGGACTTGGTGTAGCCGTTGATGGCGGGCGAGGGGCCGATCCAGCCGATGTCGATGGAGCCCGCGTTGAGCGCCTCGATCTCGGACGGGCCCGCGTTGAACGTGGCCGACTTCAGGGTGGTGCCGCCCAACTCCTTTTGCAGAATGCCCTGTTGCTCGCCCACCAGGGGGGTGGCATGGGTGATGTTGGGGAAGTAGCCGATCCGCACGGTGTCGGCGGAGAGCTTCTTGCCGCCGGCCGCGGCGGCGGACGGCTCGTCGGACGACTTCTGTGAGCCATAGCCGCAGGCGGCCAGGGCCAGGGTCAGCAGCGGCAGGGCGGCAACGGCCGCAAGGGCACGGCGGGTTGCGGACATGAGGGGGGCTCCTCTGGGGGACGGGGCAGCGGCGGCGGCACGGGCGTCAGCGCACACATCGGCCGACCCCGCCGAGGCCCCGGCCGGGCGAGTGGAGTGAGGTGCCCGCCATGTCAGAAGTCCCAGCCCTCGTCGTCGGCCGCGGGTGCTGCGGTGGCCGCGGCGAAGGAGTCGCCCGCCATCCCGGCGGTCAGCGTCGTTCCATCGGCCGGGTCGATCAGCAGGAAGGAGCCGGTGCGCCGGGAGGTGGCGTAGGGGTCCAGGGCGAGCGGGTCGGCGGTGCGCAGCACCACCCGGCCGATGTCATTGGCGGCCAGCTCGCCGGGGGACGGCTGCTGGGACAGGTCGGCCAGGTTCAGCCGCGACGGCAGCGCCTTGACCAGGGCCCGGACCGTGCGGGTGGCGTGCTTGAGCAGCACCCGGTCCCCGGCCCGCAGCGGCCGGTCGGCCACATGGCAGACGGTCGCCTCGATGTCCCGGGTGGTCGCGGGCGCCCCGGCGGCGGGGGTGATCAGGTCGCCGCGCGAGATGTCGAGGTCGTCGGCGAGCAGCACGGTCACCGACTGCGGGGCCCAGGCCACCTCCACCGGTTCGCCGAGCGCGTCGATGCCGGTGATGGTGCTGGTGCGGCCCGAGGGCAGTACGGTGACGCGCTCGCCGACCCGCAGCACCCCGGAGGCGATCTGGCCCGCATAGCCGCGGTAGTCGGGGAGTTCGGGGGTCTGCGGGCGGATGACGTACTGCACGGGGAAGCGGGCCGGGTCGCCGGTGGGATCGGCGACCACGGGCACCGACTCCAGGTGCTCCAGGACGGTCGGGCCGCCGTACCAGTCCATGTGCGCGGACGGGGTCACCACATTGTCCCCGGCGAGCGCGGACACCGGGATCGCGGTCACCTCGGGTATGCCCAGGGAGGTGGCATAGGCGCCGAACTCCTCGGCGATCGGCGCGAACACGGACTCCGCATAGCCCACCAGGTCCATCTTGTTGACGGCCAGGACCACCTGCGGGACCCGCAGCAGGGCGGCGACGGCGGCGTGCCGCCGGGTCTGCTCGACCACTCCGTTGCGGGCGTCCACCAGCACCACGGCCAGTTCGGCGGTGGAGGCGCCGGTGACCATGTTGCGGGTGTACTGCACATGCCCGGGGGTGTCCGCGAGGACGAACCGCCTGCGGCCGGTGGCGAAGTAGCGGTACGCCACGTCGATGGTGATGCCCTGCTCGCGCTCCGCGCGCAGCCCGTCGGTGAGCAGTGCCAGGTCGAATCCCTGGTGGCCGCGGCTGCGCGAGGCGTGCTCCACGGCCTCCAGCTGGTCGGCCAGCACCGACTTGGAGTCGTGCAGCAGCCGCCCGACCAGCGTGGACTTGCCGTCGTCGACGGATCCCGCGGTGGCGAAGCGCAGCAGGGCGGTCGCCCCGATCTGTTCGGCTGTCGTCATGCTGGTTCCTCTGCGTTTCTCTGCATTCCTCTGTGGAGCCGGTGGAGGGTCTTGGGCCGAGACCGGGGTCAGAAGTACCCCTCTCTCTTGCGGTCTTCCATCGCCGCCTCGGAGAGCCTGTCGTCGGCTCGCGTCGCCCCCCGCTCGGTGATGCGCGACGCGGCGATCTCGGCGATCACGGCGTCGATCGTCGTCGCATCGGAGTCGACCGCACCGGTGCAGGACATGTCGCCGACGGTGCGGTAGCGCACCAGCCGCTTTTCCACCGGCTCGCCGTCGCGGGGACCGCCCCAGTCGCCGGAGGCCAGCCACATGCCGTCGCGGGCGAAGACCTCCCGCTCATGGGCGAAGTAGATCGCCGGGAGCGCGATCCGCTCCCGGGCGATGTACTGCCAGACGTCCAGCTCGGTCCAGTTGGACAGCGGGAAGACCCGGACATGCTCGCCGGGGGAGTGGCGCCCGTTGTAGAGCTGCCACAACTCGGGGCGCTGGCGCCGGGGGTCCCAGGCGCCGAACTCGTCGCGCAGCGAGAAGACCCGCTCCTTGGCCCGGGCCTTCTCCTCGTCCCGGCGGCCGCCGCCGAAGACGGCGTCAAAACGGTGCCGCTCTATGGCGTCCAGCAGTGGCAGGGTCTGCAGCGGGTTGCGGGTGCCGTCGGGGCGCTCGCGCAGCCGGCCGTCGTCGATGAACTCCTGTACGGAGGCGATGTGCAGGCGCAGCCCGTGTTCCCCGACGGTGCGGTCGCGGTAGCCGATGACCTCCGGGAAGTTGTGCCCGGTGTCCACATGCAGCAGGCCGAAGGGGAGCGGCGCCGGGGCGAACGCCTTCAGCGCCAGGTGCAGCATCACCATGGAGTCCTTGCCGCCGGAGAACAGCAGCACCGGGCGCTCGAACTCCCCTGCCACCTCACGGAAGATGTGCACCGCCTCGGACTCCAGCGCGTCCAGGTGCGACAGGGTGTATGGACTGTCGTTCATGCCGCCAGCACCCCCCGCTCGCCCAGCAGCGCATACAGCGAGTCCGCGGACTCCCGCACGGACTGCCGGTGCGCCTCGATGCGCAAGTCCGGCTCCAGGGGCTCCTCGTAGGGGTCGTCGACCCCGGTCAGGCCCGATATCTCGCCGGATGCCTGCCTGGCGTACAGGCCCTTCACATCGCGGGTCGAGCAGACGCCCACCGGGGTGGCCACATGGACTTCCAGATAGCCGGTGGCCAGCTCCTGGTGGCGCTTGCGCACCGCCTCCCGCGCGTCGGCATAGGGCGCGATCACCGGGACCAGCACCGTGACGCCGTGCGCGGCGAGCAACTGGGCGACAAAGCCGATCCGTTGGACGTTGGTGTCCCGGTCGGTGCGGGAGAAGCCCAGACCGGCGGAGAGGAACTCGCGGATCTCGTCCCCGTCGAGCACCTCCACCCGGTGTCCCTCCGAGCGCAGCCGGTCCGCCAGGGCCTGGGCGATGGTGGTCTTGCCCGCGCTCGGCAGGCCGGTGAGCCACACGGTGGCGCCACCCGTCATCGGTTTCCCCCGTTCGCTTTCGTCCGTCACCGCGGTCGTCATCCGTGCAGTCCGCACTCGGTCTTGGCCAGTCCTGCCCAGCGCCCGGCGCGGGCATCCTCGCCCGCTGCCGTCCGGCGGGTGCAGGGGGCGCAGCCGATCGAGGTGTAGCCGTCCATCAGCAGGGGGTTGGTGAGCACCCCGTGCTCCGCGACATAGGTCTCGACGTCCTCCTCGGTCCAGCGGGCGATCGGCGAGATCTTCACCTTGCGCCGCCGTTCGTCCCAGCCGACGACCGGGGTGCCCGCCCGGGTGGGGGACTCGTCCCGGCGCAGTCCGGTGGCCCAGGCGGCGTAGGGCGCCAGTCCCTCCTCGAGCGGGCGGACCTTGCGCAGCGCACAGCACAGGTCGGGGTCGCGGTCGTGCAACCGGGGCCCGTACTCGGCGTCCTGGGCGGCGACGCTCTGGCGCGGGGTGAGGGTGTGGACCCGGACGTCCAGCACGGCCGCGACCGCGTCCCGGGTGCCGATGGTCTCCGGGAAGTGGTAGCCGGTGTCCAGGAAGACCACATCCACGCCGGGCAGGACCCGGGAGGCGAGGTGTGCCACGACCGCGTCCGCCATGGAGGAGGTGACGCACAGGCGCCGGCCGAAGGTGTCGGCCGCCCAGCGCAGGATGTCCAGCGCGGGGGCGTCCTCCAGCTCCCGGCCCGCCCGCTCGGCGAGCCGGGCGAGGGCGTCGGCGTCGTCAACGTCGTCAAGTTCGGTCATCCGAGGCTCCTTTGCTCAGGCCGCGGGCGAGGAGTCCGAGGAAGGAGAGCTTGAAGGCCCGATTGCAGGCCCTGCATTCCCAGGCGCCATGGCCCTGTTCACCGGGCCGCAGGTCTTCGTCGCCGCAGTAGGGGCAGTAGAACGGGGCGGCACGCTCGCTCATCCTTCTGTCCTCGCTTCTCCGCCCGCGCGGCGCAGAGGTGCGGCCATCGTTGTCGTCTGCGGCCCGGCGGCCGCGCGCGCGACGCTCATGAGAGGTCCTCCTCGCTCGCCCGTGCCGTCCAGGTGGCAAACCGCTCGCCGTCCCGGCGCTGTTCCGTAAAGCGCCTCAGCAGCCGCTCCACATAGTCCGGGAGCTCCGCCGAAGTGACCTTGAGGCCACGGACCTTGCGGCCGAAGCCGGGCTGCAGCCCCAGTGCCCCGCCCAGGTGCACCTGGAACCCCTCGACCTGGTTCCCCCGGTCGTCCAGGACCAGCTGGCCCTTGAGACCGATGTCCGCGACCTGGATGCGGGCGCAGGCATTGGGGCAGCCGTTGACGTTGATGGTGATGGGTTCGTCGAACTCCGGGAGGCGGCGTTCCAGTTCGTCGATCAGGGCCGCGCCGCGTGCCTTGGTCTCGACGATCGCCAGCTTGCAGAACTCGATGCCGGTGCAGGCCATCGTGCCGCGCCGGAAGGGGGACGGGCCGACCCGCAGGTCCAGTGCCTCGAGCCCGGCCACCAGCGAGTCGACCCGGTCCTCGGCCACATCGAGCACCACCATCTTCTGCTCGGCCGTGGTGCGCAGCCGCCCCGAGCCATGCCCCTCGGCCAACTCCGCGATCTTGGTGAGGGTGGCGCCGTCGACCCGGCCGACGCGCGGGGCGAAGCCGATGTAGTGGCGGCCGTCCCGCTGGCGGTGCACGCCGACGTGGTCGCGCCAGCGGTCCACGGGCTGTTCGGGCGGCGGGCCGTCGGCGAGCGGGCGCCCCAGGTACTCCTCCTCCAGCACCCGGCGGAACTTCTCCGGGCCCCAGTCGGCGACCAGGAACTTCAGCCGGGCGCGAGTGCGCAGCCGCCGGTAGCCGTAGTCGCGGAAGATGCCGATCACGCCGCCATAGACATCGGGCACGTCCTCCAGCGGCACCCAGGCGCCCAGCCGTACGCCGATCCTGGGGTTGGTGGACAGCCCGCCGCCCACCCACAGGTCGAAGCCGGGACCGTGTTCGGGGTGGCGTACGCCGACGAATGCGACGTCGTTGATCTCGTGCGCCACGTCCAGCAGGGGCGACCCCGAGACCGCGGACTTGAACTTCCGCGGCAGATTGGAGAACTCCGGGTCACCGATGAAGCGGCGGTGGATCTCCTCGATGGCCGGGGTGCCGTCGATGATCTCGTCCTCGGCGATGCCGGCCACCGGCGAGCCCAGGATCACCCGGGGGGTGTCGCCGCAGGCCTCGGTGGTGGACAGGCCCACCGCCTCCAGCCGCCGCCAGATCTCGGGCACGTCCTCGATCCGGATCCAGTGGTACTGGATGTTCTGCCGGTCGGTGATGTCCGCCGTGCCGCGGGCGAACTCCTGCGAGACCTCGCCGATCACCCGCAGCTGCCGGGTGGTCAGCCGTCCGCCGTCGATGCGCACCCGCAGCATGAAGTACTCGTCGTCCAGCTCCTCCGGCTCCAGGACCGCGGTCTTGCCGCCGTCGATGCCGGGCCTGCGCTGGGTGTAGAGGCCCCACCAGCGCATCCGTCCGCGCAGATCGCTGGGGTCGATGGAGTGGAAGCCGGTCTTGGAGTAGATCGTCTCAATGCGTGTCCGCACATTGAGACCGTCGTCGTCCTTTTTGAACTGCTCATTGGCGTTGAGCGGGGTGAAGTGGCCGACGGCCCATTGGCCTTCGCCGCGGTGGCGGCCGGTTTTGCGCCCGGGCCGGGCGGCGGGAGGCTCTGCGGTGGCAGCCATGGCGGTCTGTCCTTCTGGGGTGTCCTACGGCGGCGCACGGCCGCCCCAAGGCGTCGCCGAAGAACCCCAGTCACCTCAAGTGACCTGCGTATATGCGGGGTTCCGGCGGCAGCGGGGTGCGGCGGGGCCAGAGATCGGGAAGCGTTCGCCCGTCCGCGGCGGTGGGGAGGGCGAGGAGGAACGGCGGTGCTGAGACTGTTCAGCTCGTCGGACAGATGGCGCTGGACACGCGGACGAGATCGACGTGGCGTCGACTCACCAAGGCAATTCCAGCTCGGGACATGACGGAAGCGTGGCATGGCGGTCTCCGGCCAGTCCACCATTGTCCATAATGTGGGCTACACCGTCCCAATATTTGGGACGGTGCGCTGCTCGTCCAGGCCTGCCCTATGCCGCGGCGTCCCGGTGCGCACCGGGCCAGGGGCCGGGCATGGGCATGTCCGGCTCGTCCTCGGTCCTGATGTCGAAGACCCGGAAGCCGCGCCGCTCGTAGTTGGCCATCGCATGCGGTCCGTCCTTGCTGCAGGTGTGCACCCACACCCGCCTGGTCGGCTCCAACTGCGGCCACCGCCCGGCCAGATCCCAGGCCCGGGCCGTGCCGTAGGCCAGCAGATGGCCGCCGATGCGGCGGCCCCGGAAGGCCGGGATCAGCCCGAAGTAGCTGATCTCGACGGCCCCCTCCGGCCCGGCGTCGAGCTCGATGAAACCGGCCGGCGTCCCCCGCTCATAGGCGACCCAGGTCTCCACCCCCGGCCGCTCCAGAAACGCCCGCCACCGCTCGTACGGCCACGGCAGCCGGTCCGTCCAGGTCACATCCCCGCCCACGGCGGTATAGAGAAACCGGCTGAATTCGGGCGAGGGCACTTCGGCCCGTATGATCCGGACCTCCGAGCCCGGCTCGGGCTCGGCGGCCGGGACCAGGTCGTCCGGTGAGGTCATGTGCAGCCACCAGGTGGTCACTGAGATCTTTTCGTCGCTCATGCCGACACCCAATCACGCCCCTGTGAGCCCCGGCCCCCACCCCCGTAACCAGCGACATCGTGCGGACCGCCGAAGATGAACCGGGCCGTCGGCGGCGGATACGGTTAGGCCGTGCAGGCAGCAAACGAACCACCAGGTCCACGCACCGGCCGGCTCCACAGGGCACGCGTCCTGTACCGGAATGTCTCCAAGCGCCGGATGGCCTGGCTCCTCCTGAAGGACACCGTCAACTCGTGCATCGAGTACCGCGTCACCGGACTCGCCGCCGAGGCCGCATTCTTCACCCTGCTGTCCCTGCCGCCGCTGCTGCTCGCCCTCATGGGTCTGCTCGGCTATCTGGACTCCTGGTTCGACACCCACACCATCAAGAGCCTCCAGGACAACATCATCAAGGCCTCCACGGCCGTGCTGTCCAACAAGGGCGTAACGGAGATCACCGAGCCCCTGCTCCACGATGTGCGGACGGGCAGCCGCCGGCTGGACATCGTCTCGGTCGGCTTCGCCATCGCCCTGTGGTCCGGCTCCCGGGCCGTCAATGTGTTCGTCGACACCATCACGATCATGTACGGGCTGGAGGGCAAGCGCGGCATCGTCCGGACCCGGCTGCTGGCCTTCCTCCTCTACCTCGTCGCCCTGCTGATGGGTGCGGTGGTGCTGCCGCTGATGGTGGCCGGGCCGGAGACCGTGGTGGATGTGGTGCCCTGGAGCGGGGATGTGGTGTGGGTCCTGTACTGGCCCGTGGTCATCGTGCTCTCCATCGCCTTCCTCACCACGCTCTACCACGTGTCGGTGCCGGTCCGTTCGCCCTGGCAGGAGGACATCCCGGGGGCGTTCGTCGCCCTCACGATGTGGGTGTTCGGCAGCTTCCTGCTGCGCGTCTACCTGACCCACACCATCGAGGGCCCCACCATCTACGGCTCCCTCGCCGCCCCCATCGCCGTGCTGCTGTGGATCGGCGTCTCGGCCTTCGCGGTGCTGGTGGGCGCGGCGGTCAACGCCGCGATAGACCGCGTCTGGCCGTCCGTGGCCACCGCCGCGGCGCGCGCCGAGGTCGACCGGCAGCGCGAGGCGGCGGCCGCCCAGGCGGCCGCCGAACGGGCGGCGCTGGCGCTGGTGCACGAGCTGGACGACGATCCCGCCGCCGCGGACGACGGGGTGACGGGCCAGGACCGGGAGCCGCCCTCCGAGTTCCCCGAGCGCTGGGCGCAGTTCCTGCCGCCGGAGGATGTGCGCTCCCGCATCCAGCACGGGAAGCCGGAGCGGCCGCCGCACCAGCCGAAGCACGCCAAGCGCCGGGATTAGGGGTGTTGTCCGCCCGGAAAACCACTCGCGGCGTGCTGCGGGCGACGCCTATAGTCGCCGACGCAACCGCGGCCCACACCGGCCGCCCACGGACAACAAGCAGGAGGTGAGCCCGGGATGACTGTCCTCGCCACGGGCACGGCCCGCACCCGGAAGCCGGAACTCACCCACTCCCTCCTGAAGGACCACCACCTTGTCCGAGCACCCCACTGCGCACCCCCTCACCCGCTACGGCTGGGACCAGGGGTTCGCTGACAGCTTCGCCGAGTACTCCGCCGAGGGCGTCGTGCCCGGGCGGATCGCCCGCGTCGACCGCGGCCGCTGCGATGTGGTCGTCGCCGACCACGGCGGCGTACGGACCGTCCGGGCCGACACCGCCCTCGTCACCACCGGCGACCCGCTGCACATCATGTGCACCGGCGACTGGGCGGCCGTCGATCTCACGGCCGGCCAGATCCGGGCGCTGCTACCCCGGCGCACCGCCTTCATCCGCTCCACCTCCTCCAAACGCTCCGACGGCCAGATCCTCGCCGCCAACGTCGACCACGCGGTGATCGCCGTGTCCCTGGCCGTCGGCCCGGATCTCGGCCGCATCGAGCGGTTCCTCGCCCTGGCCTGGGAGTCCGGTGCCGAGCCCGTCGTCGTCCTCACCAAGGCCGACCTGGTGCCCGGCCCCGAGGCCCTCGGCCAGCTCCTCGCCGACACCGAGGCGGTGGCCCCCGGCGCCCAGGTGCTCGCGGTCAGCGCGGCGACGGGCGAGGGCATCGACGTCCTCGCCGCCGTGCTCGCCGGGGGCACCTCCGCACTGCTCGGGCAGTCCGGCGCCGGCAAGTCCACGCTCGCCAACGCCCTGCTCGGCGAGGACGTCCAGGACGTCCGGGCGACCCGCGACCGGGACGGCAAGGGACGCCACACCACCACCACCCGCAACCTGCTGCCGATACCCGGCGGCGGCGTGCTGATCGACACCCCGGGGCTGCGCGGCGTGGGCCTGTGGGACGCGGAGGACGGCGTCGCCCAGACGTTCGCCGAGATCGAGGACCTCGCCGGCCGCTGCCGCTTCCACGACTGCGCGCATGCCGCCGAGCCGGGCTGTGCGGTCCTGGCGGCCGTCGAGAGCGGGGAGCTGCCCGGCCGCCGCCTCGACAGCTACCGCAAGCTGATCCGCGAGAACCGGTGGATCGCCGCCCGCACCGATGCCCGGCTGCGCGCGGAGATCCGCCGCGGGTGGAAGCAGGCACAGGCGGAGGGCCGCCACATGATGGAACGCAAGCGGGGTCGCTGAGCGACGCGGCCGTCGGCGCCCCCCGAGGGGGGACCGACGGCCACGTCCGATTTCCGCCGGTCCCACCGTCGCCGACCCCGCAGACTGGAAGGCGTGACAGACACCGCGGCACCAGACGACGAGCGCCGGTACCAGGCAGTGAGCAGCCGGGACGCACGGTTCGACGGCGAGTTCTTCTTCGCCGTCTCGACCACCGGCATCTACTGCCGGCCCAGCTGCCCGGCCGTGACGCCCAAGCGCCCCAACGTCCGCTTCTACCCCTCGGCCGCCGCCGCCCAGGGCGCCGGATTCCGCGCCTGCCGCCGCTGCCGCCCGGATGCCGCCCCCGGCTCGGCGGAGTGGAACGTCCGGGCCGACCTGGTCGGCCGCGCCATGCGGCTGATCGGCGACGGAGTCGTCGACCGCGAGGGCGTGAACGGGCTCGCCGTCCGCCTCGGCTACAGCGCCCGCCAAGTGCACCGCCAGCTCACCGAGGAACTGGGCGCCGGGCCGATCGCCCTGGCCAGAGCCCGGCGCGCACACACCGCACGCATTCTGCTGCAGACCACGGACCTGTCGGTCACCGAGATCGCCTTCGCGGCGGGGTTCGCGAGCGTACGGCAGTTCAATGAGACCATCCGCGACATCCACGCCTGCACCCCCAGCGCCCTGCGCACCCAGGCCCGGCGGCCCGCCGAGGTCGCCCATGCGCCGTCCGGCATTCCGCTGCGGCTCGCCCACCGCGGCCCGTATGCCGCGCGGGAGGTCTTCGACTTCCTCCAGCTGCGCCTGATCGCGGGCATCGAGGAGATCACCGGCGCCCCCGGCAGACGCCTGTACCGCCGCACCCTGAACCTGCCGTACGGCGCCGGCGTGGCCGAGGTCCATGAGCGGCATGCCGCCGGCCCGCGGCACGGCAACTGGCTCGACTGCCGGCTGCAACTCTGCGACCTGCGCGACCTGTCCACCGCCGTACAGCGCATGCGACGGCTCTTCGACCTCGACGCCGACCCGTACGCCGTCGCCGAGCGGCTGGGCGCCGACCCACGGCTCGGCCCCCTGGTGGCCGCCCGGCCGGGGCTCCGGTCGCCCGGCGCGGCGGACGCGGACGAACTGGCGGTACGGGCCGTGCTGGGCCAGCAGGTGACCGTGGCCGCCGCCGCCCGCCTCGCGGGCACCCTGGTCGGCGCGTACGGCAAGCCCCTGCCGGTGCCCGACGGCGGACTCACCCACATCTTCCCCGACTCCGGCACGCTCGCCGGGGCCGCACTCGACGAGCTCGGCATGCCGGGCGCCCGCCGCACCGCCCTGCGCACGCTCGCCGCCGCACTCGCGGACGGCACCCTCGGGCTCGGCCCCGGCGTCGACCGGGAGCACACCGAGCGCACCCTGCTCGCCCTGCCGGGCATCGGCCCCTGGACCGCCGGATACATCCGGATGCGGGCCCTCGGCGACCCCGATGTCTTCCTGCCGGCCGACGCCGGAGTACGGCACGGGCTCGCCGCGCTGGGCGCGGGGGCCGACGCCGCCGAAGCCTGGCGGCCCTGGCGCTCCTACGCCCTGCACCACCTGTGGAACCACCAGCCGGACAAGGACGACTGACCATGCTCTACACCGAAATCGACAGCCCGCTCGGGACACTGCTGCTCACCGGCCTGCCCTCCGCCACCGCCCCCGGCGGTACCGCGCTGGCCTCGCTGTCCGTACCGGGACAGCGCAACGCCCCGGCCGCCGGGCCGGACCGGCGGCGCGCACCGGCGGCCTTCGCGGAGGCCGAGCGGCAGCTCGCCGCCTACTTCGCGGGGGAGTCCAAGGAGTTCACCCTCGAATTCGCCGTATCGGGCACGGAGTTCCGCCGCAGGGTGTGGGACGCCCTGGACACCGTCCCCTACGGAGCCACCACCAGCTATGGCGAACTCGCCGGGCGCCTCGGTGTGTCGCGCGCCGCGGTGCGCGCCGTCGGCGGCGCGATCGGGGCCAATCCGCTGCTGGTGGTGCGCCCCTGCCACCGGGTGATCGGAGCGGATGGCTCGCTCACCGGCTACGCGGGCGGGCTGGAGCGTAAGCGGCTGCTGCTCGCGCTGGAGTCCGCCGGCTGACCGGACCGGGCCCGGACGGTCGTCCAGCCCCGCTCGGCCGCCGCCCAGCCCAGCTGCAGCCGGGTGGTCACCCCGGCCAGCCCCATCAGCCGCTTCACCCGCCGCTGCACCGTCCGCAGGCCCAGCCCGAGTTGCTTGGCGGCGCTCGCATCGGTGAGCCCGGCCAGCAGCAGGGACAGCACCGCCAGATCGGTGGCGTCCGGCCCGTCGGTGGGCCCGGGGCGGGCGGCCGGATCGTCGGCGGGCCGCGGCGGACGGCCCGCACGCCACACCTGTTCGAAGAGATCCAGCAGGGAGTCCAGCAGCAGTCCGGCCCGCACCACCAGGGCGGCGGGCTCCTCGGCGCCCGGGCCCAGCGCGAGCACCGCCACCTCGCGGTCGGCGACCAACAGCCCGGCGGGCACCCGGTCCACCACCCGGACCCGGGCGGCGGCCGGCCGCTCCCGGGCGCGCTCGGCCGCCCCGCGCTCCACCACCACCCGATGCAGCACCCCGCTCCCGGCCTCCAGGGGAGCGGCGGCCGCGTCCCAGGGGCCGGACGTCAACAACGCGCACACCTCGTCTACCGCGTCCCGCCACAGCCGTGACAGCCGCCGGGCGACCGCCTCGGCACCCGTCACCACCTCCACCGGCCCCTGGCCGGCGGGCGGTTCGGCGCTCCGCACACCCGGCCTCGCCTGCGCCGTCTCCCCGACGAGGGCCGGAACTATGACACCGGGCACCTGACACCACTCCCCACCACCGTGTTGCGATCCGGGTCATCATCCCTGTGCGGTGCCCGCTGTGCACTCTTCCCGTATGCCCAGCAGTGTGGACAATAAGGGCATGAGTCAGATGGGGGATCAGGGACAAGAGGACGCCTGGTGGGCGGAGTTGTACGGCTGGAGCTCGGCCGACCTGGGCTCCGCCACCGAGAACGACAGCCTCGACGACCGGTTCACTTCCGCCGCCGCGGTGGTCAGGACCGATCCACCACACCCCGGATCCACCGATCCGGCCGAGCCGCCCGGCCCCCCGCCCCGGCCCGCCCGCGGCCGTCCGCCTTCTCCCCTCACCGGCCGGGATCTGCCCCGCACCCCGGGGCTGCCGGGCCCCGCCCAGTTCCCGCCACTGCCCGACCTCGCGGGCCCGCTGTGCACGTCCCGGCCCACCGAGCCCCTGTGGGAACTCGGCGAACCACCCGTACCCCCCTTCGACCCGAGGCGGCGGGGAGCCGGGCCACCGCCCGCCGTCCCGGCCGAGACCTCCGCCGTGCCCGGGGTGCCGGAGGCGTCGGAGTCGGCGGCGGCCCTCGAGGCGGCGGTCGTACCCCAGGTGCCCCGGCCCCGGCGGCAGGACGGCGACCGGCCCCGGGCACCCGAGTACGTCGGGCAGGGGCCGCCCACCTATGAGGCGGAGCCCACCGTCTGGCCGCCCGCCGACCCGGGGGAGCTCGAGGACCTGGTGCCCGACACCGTGCTCGACGGGGCGCGCTACGGTGCGATGACGCTGCGCGCCCTGTCGCTGCGCGGCGACTCGGCGCGCTACCGCGGGGAACCCCGGCGCGATGCGCTGCTCACCGCGCGCTTCGGCGCCGGGGACGCCGCGCTGCTGCTGGTCGCCGTGGCGAGCGGGGCCCGGGCCGCCGAGGGCGCGCACCGCGCGGCGCGTGACATCTGCGCCTGGATGGGTGCCGCGGTCGGCCGCAGCCACACCCGGCTGGCCGAGGACATCCGGGCGGGCCGCCGCGGCGAGCTGCGCACCGGGCTGCACCGGCTGGCCGACCGCTCCTACGGCCGACTGCGGTCCCGGGCCGCGGAACTGGGGCTGCGCCCGGCCGAGTACACCGCCGCCCTGCGCTGCCTGCTGCTGCCGGCCGACGCCCGCTGCCGCACCCGGGTGTTCTTCGGGGTCGGCGGGGGCGGTCTCTTCCGGCTGCGCGAGGGCGTATGGCAGGACCTCGAACCCAAGCCGCGCGAGGCGGACCCCGTCGGCGACCCGGGCCGCGCCCCGGCCGACGACCGGATCACCGTGGACCTGGGCATCCCCACCCCCGGCACCACGCCCGTCATCGACCCCGCCGAGGTACCGAGCGAACCCTTCCGCTTCCGTGCCGCGGTCGCCCGGCCCGGTGACACCCTGCTGTTGTGCAGCGCGGGCCTCGCGGATCCGCTGCGCGGTGAACCCGCGCTGCGGGAATTGCTCGCCGAGCGATGGGGCGCACGCGCCCAGCCACCGGGATTGGCCGAATTCCTCTCGGACGCGCAGTTGCGGGTGAAGGGTTACGCCGATGACCGCACGGCATGCGCGGTCTGGGAGGCATAGCCGGAACGTCCGCACAACCGCCGGGAGTTTATGGCCACCGGAACTTCTGCCCGCCCGAACGCCCGAGGAGTGACCGGCCGACCGGCATACGGCCATTCTCCGGCGGCGCCAACCCCGGCCGCCCGGCGGCCCTTTCAGTCATATCACCATGTTGATGCGTCAACAGGAGTCGTGTCGGCGTGGGCGGGGCATGCATTTGCCGTGAGCGTGTTCGATGCCGGGGGGCCGGGGAGGGGTCGGGGCGGACGGGAATGAAACGGCGGACTGCACACTGGATGGCGGCCGGGAGCCGCGAAGGTCGGGACGGGTCCGCGGATGGCACGGCTTGGGAGGAGGTGGGGAGTGAGGAAGGCGCCGGGCCCTGCTGGGAAAGACCGCTGCGGCCGGATGACCTGACCGCCGTCGCGGAAGTGCGCGCCGCGCTGCGTCGGCTGCTGATGTGCTGGGGGGCACCCGGGCGGGCGGAGACCGCCGAACTCCTGACGAGCGAGCTGGTCACCAATGCGCTGGTGCACACCGATGGCGGGGCGCTGGTCAGGGCCAGGGTCATGGGTGGTGGTGCCGCGTCGGCCAAGGGCCGACTGCGGGTGGAGGTCAGGGACTTCGCCTCCGGGCACCCGGTGCTGCGCGGACCGGCGAGGGGGCCGGGCGGGGAGGCCGTGGCCGATACCGCGACCTCGGGGCGCGGGCTGTTGCTCGTCCACTCCCTCGCGGACGGCTGGGGCGTGCGCGCGCACGGCGTGGGGAAGGCCGTGTGGTTTGAGCTGGGCGCCGAGGGCTGAACAACGAGCCCCGGTGGCCTGCGCCGTCGGGTGTGCCCTGAGCCGCGCGGTGACCGGCCCAGGGCGGTCGGTTCAGCCGAACTTCCGCTCGATACGGGCGAGTTCCTCCTCGAGCGAGTCCAGTCGGCGGATGGGCTGGGTGTCGTCCTCGGCGGTGAGGTCGATCGGGTCGGACCGGCCCACCGCCTGGAGCGACCGCGCGCGCAGCGGAAGAGACTCCGCGTCGGTTATGGAAGAGGGCTCTGCCGCCGCCTGCGAACCGAGCTGCGGCGGCTGCGGTGCGGCCGACACCGCGGTCGCGGTCACCTCGACCTGCCGCCCGGCCCGCACCCGGCCCCACAGAAACCGGTGCTGCCTGCTGTAGGCCTTGAGCCGGGCCCGCTCGAGCTTGCCCGCCTCCCGTCGGCGCAGCCTGGTCTGCTGCCGCTGCCGCTTGTCCTCGCGGACCTCGTCGACCGCCTCGTCCAGCGTCCGTACGCCCTCCAGCAGCATCAGCGACCAGGCGCCGAAGGTCTCGCGCGGCGCCCGCAGCCAGCGGACCATCCGGATCTGCGGCAACGGCCGGGGTACCAGCCCCTGTTCACGCAGTGCCGCCCGGCGGGTCTGCTTGAGCGCGCGGTCGAAGAGGACCGCCGCCGACAGCGACATGCCGGCGAAGAACTGCGGGGCCCCGGCATGGCTCATGCCCCGTGGCGCGTGCACCCAGTTGAACCAGGCCGCCGCGCCCGCGAAGGTCCACACCAGCATCCGGGAGCCGAGCGCCGCGTCGCCGTGACTCGCCTCGCGCACCGCGAGGACCGAGCAGAACATCGCGGCGCCGTCCAGCCCGAAGGGCACCAGGAACTCCCAGCCGTCGTCCAGCCCCAGGTTCTGCCGCCCGAAGCCGACCAAGCCGTGGAAGGAGAGCGCGGCGGCGACCGCCGCGCAGCAGAAGAGGAGCACATAGGAGGCGCTGCCGTAGACGGCTTCCTTGCGTCGCCTGCGTTCCTCGTTGCGTTCCCAGGAATCCGTACCGGTCGCACTGTCGTCCGAACTGCCGTGCCGGCCGCGCGTGAACACGGTCACCGCCACCACGGCCCCGGCGAGCGCCACGGCGCTGGGCAATACCCAATTCAGCGGTATGTCGGTCACTCTCATCTTGCGTCCCTCGTATCGCAGTAGGGCCTTTCGCGCGCCATCTTCGCGGAAGTGGCCCGGACGCCAAGGGGTTTCTGGGCAAGTCGCCGCCAATGGACGCCAAGGACATACGGATAGGTGCGTATCATTTCGAACACCGCTGGCTGGCAGGGGAATTGGGTTCTATTCAATCCACTCGATCGGGTGGATTGACGGTAATCAGCTTGTGGACATCCGATGGATGCGGTCCGTATCGCAGGTGCGAGGACAGGTAAGGCAGGTGTCGGTGGGGCGCAGGCTGTAGGCGAGGCAGCAGCTTGCCCGGTCCCGGGTCGGCAGCGATTCGCCTCCGCGGCCGGTCAGTTCGCGGAACGCCGCACCGCCGGCATAGGGACCCGTGGCGCCCGGCAGCAGCAGCCCCAGCTCATGCCGCGCACGTCCCTCTTCGCCCAGCAGCCGCCCCACATGCCACAGCCCCTCGGCGGCCGCATCCGTCAGCAGCCCCCACAGCGCCCGCGGCCCACGCCGGGTCCGCGGCCCGAAGCCCTCCAGCACCGGCCCGAGATGAGCGGCCAGCGCCGCCCGCACCTCCCTGCGCAGGGCCCCCTCGTCCGGCAGCACGCGGGCACCGGGTCCGGCGGCCCCCGGATCCCCGGGCAGACAGCCGAACTCGGTGACCGCGGCCGTCATCGCCGTGCCCTCCGCGCGATGGACAGAGACCGCCGTCACCGGCAGCCATGGCACCCGCCCCTGCAGAAACCAGGGGAGCGTCACCAGGAGCGAGGCCGCCCAGGCATAGCGGTAGAGGCCAAAGCCGGCAATGACGTCCGGCCGTGCCCGGCGGCCGTGCTCGCGCAGCACCTGATCGTCGTCCCAGGCCAGGAACGCGTCGATGTCGCCGCCCGCCACCAGCCCGGCGGCCGTGATCCAGCCCTCGCGCGGGGGTCCGCACTCGACGGTCAGCGTGGGAAGGACCTCGGCCAGCCGGGCGTAGGCGTCGGCGACGGGCGAGGCAGCCGACATGGAGACCACCATTCGGGATTCAGCAACGAGTAAGGCTTACCTTACCCAGGTGGACCGGGGTTTGAACTGCCGGACCTGCCGCCTATGGTTCGGTTGGACACCCAGGAGGACCCCAATGGAGCAGGGCAGATCCCACACCGCGAGGCCGCGCCCGGACATCGGCGCGCCCGCGCGGGCAACGCCCCCGGACGGCACGGCGGTACGTGGCGAGCATGTGCACGGCGAGCGTGTGTGCGGCGAATACGGGCACGGCGAACACGGGCACGGCCACCTCCCCGTCTGCGCCCCGCCGCCCGAGGACCGGCCCGGGCGCCGGATGCCCCAGCGGTACTCCGTACGCGGCCAGGTGCTGGACGCGCTGCGCAAGGCCCTGGTCAGCGGAGAGCTCATCCCCGGCGAGGTCTACTCCGGGCCCGCCCTCGGCGAGCGCTTCGGGGTGTCCGCGACCCCGGTGCGCGAGGCCATGCAGCAGCTTGTCCTCGAAGGCGCCGTGGAGGCCGTCCCCAACCGGGGCTTCCGGGTCACCAGCCGCTCCGCCCGCGACCTCGCCGAGCTCGCCGAGGTCCGTACCCTGCTCGAGGTCCCTGCCGTACTACGGCTGGCCCGCACCGTCCCCGCACCCCGCTGGGCCGAGCTGCTGCCGCTGGCCGAGGCCGCGGCCGCGCTGGCGGAGGGCGGCGACCGGGCCGGCTACGCCGAGGCCGACCGCGCCTTCCACCGTGCGCTCCTCGGCCTCGCGGGCAACCGCCAGCTGGTCATGATCGCCGACGAGCTGCACCGCCGTGCCCAGTGGCCGGCGCCGGGAGGGGCCGCCGCGGACCTGGTGGCCGATGCGGCCGAGCACCTCGCCCTGCTCAGCGCACTCGCCGCGCGGGACAGCACGGCGGTGGAGACCCTGCTGAGGGCGCACTGCACGCGGCCCTAGCCCGCCGCCGCCAGCTGATCGGCGAGCCAGGCCGGCACCCCGCCCAGCAGCCGCACCAGCCGCCCCGCCTCCACCCGCAGCCGCCCCGCCTCCACCGGATCCGTCAGCACCCCGGCCAGCGAGGCCAATGCCGGTGCGATGCCGATCAGATAGCCCAACTCCTCGCGGATGCGCAGGGATTCGGCATAGCCCTGACGGGCCTCGCCGAGCCGCCCATCGTGCTCGGCCATGGCCGCCAGGTGCCGCCAGGTGCACGAGAGCAGCAGCCGCCGCCCATGCGCGGTCGCCCCCGCGTGCGCCCGCTGGAAGGCGGCCGTCGCATCCGAGGGGTTGTCGGACAGGTGCTGGGCGATCAGACCGCGCCGGAAATCCAGCAGCGGACGGCTGGGCGAGTGCGGCCCCAGCAGCGCGGCCGCCCGCCCCAGCGCCGAGCGCGCCTCGTCGGCCCGGTCGCGTACCCCCAAAAGAGTGGACGCATAGGCGAGATGACCCCGTTCACACGCCGCCGCACCACGCTCCTCGTCATCGGTGGCGAGCGCCTCCGCCGAGCGCAGCGAGTCCTCGGCGGTCACCCACCCGTCCGCCGTGAACATGCACCGCTCGATCAGCACCGCCGTCCGCCTCCGGGCCGCTTCGGGCCTTGCCGCCGCGTGCGGGGCCAGCAGCGCGGCCGCGTCCTCCCAGCAGGCGCGCGAGCGCAGCCGCCAGACGGCCCGCTCGAGTGGATCGTCCTGCGGATCGGGCCCCGGTTGCCCCGATGGCTCCGGCAAACCGGACTTCCGCATGGCGGTGTCCACCACAGTGCCCTCCCCAAGCGCGCCGTCGAGCTGGAAACCTGCCCGCATCTCAACACGAAGACCCGGGCCCGGCCAAGAGCCAGGTGTGAAGTGGTTCACAAACCTGTTGGACCGCCGAAGTCCGTCCCGGGCAAGCGAGTTGACCATCGGCGGTGACGGCAGGTTACCGAACGCAGACGATCGTGCACGCCAGGCGAAGGCCCCGGCACGCCGCCGGCCTCGGCCTGACCGGCTTCGACCCCCGCTTCCTCGGCCACTCCACCCCCATCGGCTGCGGCCCGGCCCCCGGCCCCGATCGGCCGGACGACCACCACCCACCAGGGCACCGCACTGCAGAAGGACGTGGACGCGATCCGGGCCACCGGCGCCACCGCCGCCGTCTTCACCCTGCGGATGGGCGGGGACGCACAGCAGGCACAGTCAGCCGCATCGCTCAGCCTGGTCGACAACGCGCTGCGCCGGGGGGAGGGCCGGCCTCACTCGAGCCCGTTGCCCAACTCCGCGAGAACCGCCGCATGATCGGAGGCCCATACACCGTCCACAGGCCCGTCGGCCACCCGCCGCACTGACCGCACATGGCCGAGCCCGCCCGGACCGGGCGGGCCGACATGGATGTAGTCGATGCGCTCGCTCGGCCCGAACGTGGCCCCGACGTAAGGGTTCGCCCGGTCCCATGTCATGGACGGTGCGGTGGGATCGGCGTACTCCCAGGCGTCCACGAACATCTGGCCGGGCACGACCGGTGCCGTCCGATAGCCACCCAGCAGACGCATCTCATCCGAATCCGACAGCGAGTTGTAGTCACCGGTCAGCACGGCAGGGAACGCCGTCCCGCCACTGTGGGCCGCCACGAACTCCGCGAGCGCCGCAACCTGCGCGCACCGCACGGCTGACTCATGCGGCGCGGAGTTCAGGTGCGTGGTGAAGAACGGCACCTGCCCCGCAGGCGCGTCGACCCGCGCATGCACCGAGGTGCGCCCGTCGTCCTGCCCGCCCTCCGTCGGCAGCCGCAGCACCGCACGGTCCACGATCGGCCACCGGCTGAGCACCGCGTTGCCGACGTCGAACGAGGAGTCCCCAACCCGCTTGTGCCATCTGACGGGTGCGTCGGAGGCCGCCCACATCCAGTGCATGTCCAGCTCCCTGGCCAGCCACTCGGCGAGGTTCTCCCCTCCGTGGGCCCACACCTCCTGGAGACCCACCAGGTCGGGCCGCAGATTGCGCAGGATGCTCAGGATGGCCGTGCGCCGTTCCTCCCACGGCCCAAAACGCCACCACACATTCCACGTCACCACACGCATCTGTGGCCCCTTCCTCACCTGTGTTCAGTCCTGGATCATGTGTACCACTGTGGCCCGGACCGTACCGGATCGGTAGATGGGGCGACGCCTGGGCGGACGCCCTGGCACGGTGAGGGCGTCCCCTCGCCGCCGGGTACGGCCCCCACTCGGGTGACAGCGGGCGAAACACGGGCCCGCGTCGGCGAGATGGCTGTATGACGAGCGGTACAGCTGGTCTGCCTTGAACCGCCTCAGCGTTGGGAGCGCTCCATGCCAGTTCTGTGCCGTCCGTTCAGCCGTGGCTCGCGCCCTGCCTCCGGGGCGGCGCGTCCCCTTCGATGGGCCGCGCTCATGGCCGGGGCGCTCCTGGCCCTGAGCGCCGTGGGCCCCGCGCCCGCCGCCGCCCTGCCCCGGCCGGTGAGATATGTGGCGATGGGTGACTCGGCTGCCTCCGCGGCCGGTGTGCCCCCGCAGACGGACCTGCCGTGCCTGCGCTCGGGCAACAACTACCCCCACCTGCTCGCCCGCGCCCTCCGCCCCGCCGCCTTCACCGATGTCACCTGCAGCGGCGCAGAAGCCGCCGCCCCGGACTCCCAACTCGGCGCTCTCTCACCGGACACCACGCTGGTCACCCTCACCATTGGAGCCAATGACGCCGGCTTTTCCGACGCCATCCAGCGCTGCACCCTGCTCGGGCTCCTGAATCCCCACGGCGCCCCCTGCCGGGCCAGTTACCGGCAAGGAGGCCAGGACGAGATCCGGCACGCGGCCGAGACGGCCGGGGAGCGGACCGCCGCCGAGTTGTCGGCCATCCACCACCGCGCCCCGCACGCCCGCGTCCTGCTGGTCGGCTATCTGAAGGTGTTCCCCGACCATGGCTCCTGCCGTCCCCGGGAGACCTTGGCCGACGGCGATCTGGGGTATCTCGCCCACGCCGAGAACCACTTGAACGCCGTGCTGGCCCACGTAGCCCGGGCCGCCGGCGCCGAGTTCGTCGACCTCCACCCGGCCAGCACCGGGCATGACATCTGTGCCCCCGACGGCGTCCGCTGGAGCGAAGCACTCCTGCCCACCCGGCCCACGGTGCCCTTCCACCCCAACCTGGCGGGTGAACGAGCCATGGCCCGCGAGGTCCTGGCCCGGCTGTGACGGCAGTGGCCCACCGGGGTGGCGGGCCGCGCGCAGGTCAAAGGAACAGTGCGCCGAGGCTCGTGATCACTTCGCGGCGTCGGGGCAGACGCCCAACAAGGCCGCGAAGGACCCGGTGCCATCGGCCAACGCTCTCGCACTGGCGAGGCTGGCTCTGACGTCGGGGTGGACGTTGGAGCCGAGCTTGTCGTCCTCGCGCTGCTGGGTGCCGGCCTTGCTGTTCCAGTCGCCTGCCTGGGCCTGGAGCGCGGACTTCACCTTTGGGTCCGTTGCCTTCGCGGCCGCGGCGCTCAGGTCCGACGACATCTGCCGGTAGGGGCCGACAAGTTCCCGATGGGTCCGCACGCCCTCTGTTCGCTTGAGATAGACCTTGTGTGCCTGGCCGGCCTCGGCGCACCCGGCGGGCATCCCGCCCCCGCCGCCGTCCGTTGCCACCACCACGACACCCGTGGTGGTCGCGGCCGCCACGGCGGCGGCCGTCACCGTGATGCCGACCTTGGTGGAGACGGTGGCGGTCAACTTCCCCAGGTAGGCGGCCACTTTGCCGGTGTTCGCCACCGCCGCCTTGCCGACCGGCGGGGCGAGCACCAGCAAAGCCGCGGCCGCCGCGACCTTGTCGCCCTCCAGCAGATTGCGGGTCAGCTGCTCGCTGCGGGCGTAGTACTCCAGGTCCGCGGTCATTCCACTGCGGGTGGCCGCCAGTCTGCCCAGCACATAGAGCTGGAGTGCCACCTGCCCGCGGCCCTCCGTCAGCGCGACCGGCACGGCGAACCTGATGAAGTACGAGGCCAGTCCCCACTGTTGGGCATCCCGCAGGGTGCGGGCGACGGCCAGGAGAAGGCCGGGGTCCGGACCGGGCGGCCCGCCCCTTTCGGCGAGCGCCGCCAACAGCCCCTCGGCGGCAGTGGCCGCCGCGGTGGGGGCCCAGTTCTGGCGGCGGACCGCGGCGACCGCGTCCGCGGTGATGTGGTAGGCGTCGCCGTGGTAGGTGACCAGGCGCCGGTCGTAGAGTTCCAGCCCGGCGTAGGTGTCCTGCAGAAATCCGGTGACCGGTGCGAACCATGCGGCGGGCAGCGGGGTGCCGAATGTCGCCAGCGCTACCAGCACCCGCCGGGCCGGTTCGCTCAGGGCGACGGCCAGGGCCTCCGCTTGCTGCTGCGGGCTCAGCTGCGCCGGATCGACCGGCGGCGGCTGGTCGTGGGGTTCCTCGGTCTTCCTGGCCCGCCACTCATCCGATCCCTTGATGAACTCCGCGTACTGGCGCAGGCGTTGCGGCTTTCCCTCGGCCATCCGGTAGGCGTGGTCGAACTGCAGGTTCTGTAACCCGGCCGGGCCCAGCGGGAGCCCCAGCTCGGCGCTGAGCAGCTCGATCGCGGCCGTGCGGGCCAGCGGCTGGACGTGATGGGCGGCCGCGGTGTCCGGCAGGGTCGGGTACGGGGACGTCAACAGGAAGGTGCAGCCGGGGAAGGTCTGCAGCAGCCGGGCCAAGTCCTCCCGGTCCAGGGCGCATTCGATGACGGTGATGTGTACATGGGCGACTTTGGCGACGGCCGCGTGCAGCATCGTCTCATCGACCCCGCGCAGGAAGTTCTTGCCGAAGAACGCCCCGGCCAGCCGCTCGTACAGGGTGTTCAGCGTGCCCGTCTCCCCGGCGCGGGGGTACAGGATGTGGCCCCGTTGCCCGCGCGCGGCCAGTTTCCGGTGCACCGCTTTGGCGATCGCCTTCTTCCCGACGCCCGTTGCCCCGTACAGCTGCACGCTGATCCCCCCGGTCAGCTGTCCGAAGACCTGTGCCACGATCTCGTCACGGCCGAAGAGGCCGGCCGGGGCGGGGGCGGCGGACAGCACCGGGGGCTCGCGTAACGGCAGGTCCAGCAGGCTGGGGAGCTCGACAAAGCCGCGCTCGTCATGGATCACATTGATGGCGTGGTGGCCGGTGCTGATGATGCCGTGGTTGTCGCCGCCGACCACGACCGACGGCTCGGTGCCGCGAGGGCTCGGATTCTCAGACACGACTGCCCCTCATGGTCGCTGCATCAAAGCTCATACCTGAGGTTAGGAGGTGTCGAAGGAATCTCAACCCATCCGCAGCGCCAGGAAGAAGTCCAACTTGTCTTCCAGCCGGGACAGATCACGGCCCGTCAGCTGCTCGATCCGGCCCACCCGGTACCGCAGCGTGTTCACATGAAGGTGCAGCCGGGTGGCGCAGCGCGTCCAGGAGCCGTCGCACTCCAGGAACGCCTCGAGGGTCGGGATGAGCTCGGCCCGGTGCCGGTGGTCGTAGTCGCGCAGCGGATCCAGCAGGCGGGCCGTGAAGGCACGGCGGACGTCGTCCGGGACGAAGGGGAGCAGCAGGACGTGGGAGGCCAGCTCCTGGTGGCCGGCGGCGCTGACCCGGCCGGGGCGGGCGGCGGCGACGCGGCGGGCGTGCCGGGCCTCTTCCAGGGCGCCGCGCAGGCCCTCGGCGGAGTGGACGGCGGCGCTGACGCCCAGGGTGAGACGGCCGTCGCCGTCGAGTCCGCGGGAGAGGGGTTCGTGGATCGCGGCGAGGAGGGCGTCGGCGTGCAGACCGGAATCCAGCGGAGCGGGCTGGTCCGTTCCGGTGACGGCGGCGGTGGTCGCCGCGGCGACGGTCGGCAGCGGCACCAGGGCGACGGCCTCGTCTCCGGCGTCGGCGACTGCGATCCGGTCGGCGGGTTCGGTGCCGGAGGCGTCCGGGGCGATCAGCACCTCCTCGAGCAGGGCCTGGGCGATGGGGCCGCCGGGGAGCTCGCAGTCGTCCCATTCGACCCGGGCGACCACCACCTGCCAGTGCGGGGCGGTGCCCGGTCCGGGGAGCAGGACGGGGGCGGCCACCCGCAGCCTGGCCGCGATCTCGGCGGGCGCGGCGCCCGCCTGGACGAGCTCCAGGACCTCCTGGGCCAGGCGGCGGCGCACCGTGCGGGCGGCGTCCCGGCGGTCGCGTTCCACCGCGATCAGCTGGGTGACGCCGTGCAGCAGGTCCAGTCGTTCGGCGGGCCAGTCCCCGGCGTCCGCCTGCACGGCCAGCAGCCAGTCGGACAGCACGGTTTCACGCGGGTCGCCCGGCACCGGGCCGCCCCCGCGGATGGGGAACAGGGAGTAGGTGTCGCCGTCGGCGAAGACCCGGTGCGGGTCGGGGCGGCCGGTGCGGGATGCGGCCAGGTGTTCGCCGGCGAGCAAGGAGCCGACCTCCGTGGGCAGGGCCGGGCCGGCGCCCGCCAGGGTGGAGCCGGCGATCGGACGGCCGGCGGGGGAGAGCACCCAGGCCCGTAGGTCGAGGTCGGAGCCGAGCAGGTCGAGGACCACCTCGGGGCCGCCGCCCGCCGGGCCCGAGGTCATCAGCCGACGGTGCCGGTCCACGACCGCCGCCAGGTCCCCGGCGCGCTCGCCGGAGACCTGCCGGACCACATGCTCGGTGATGGACGCGAAGGAGACGTCCTCGTTGACGGAGAACAGCGGCAGCCGGTGCCGGGCGCAGGCCGCGACCAGGTCGTCCGGCGTGGAGCTGATCTCCGCCTCGCCCGCCGCGAGCCCGGCCACCCCGGCGGTCGCCAGGATGCGTACGAACCGCTCGGAGTCCTGCGGCTCACGCCGCCAGGCCAGGCCGGTGAGCACCAGCTCCCCGCCGGAGAGATAGCGGCTGGGGTCACGCAGATCGGTGGTCATCACGCCGCGCACGGTGCGGTCGAGCTCGTCCTCGCCGCCGAGCAGTCGAAGGCCCAGCGCCTGGGTCTCCAGCAGTGCGCGCAGCCGCATCGTGGGTCGCCGCCGATCTCTCTTGGTGCCTGTTGTTGCCGGTGGGATGCCGGTGGAATGCCGTGAGGTTTCCGCACCCCGTCTTTCGTTCGAATCTACAAGACCAGGGCCCTGGCCAGCCAACCGCTTCATGGTTTCGGTGACTGCACCGGGGCATCGGCCCTCCCCTGTACTGGGCCCACGCAGCGTGAACGCCAGATGGACGGCCCCACCGGACACCCCCCTCGAACGGCTTCGAGCTCGAGAAGAGACGTCATGGATTTCCTGCGCCCCGCCGGCTGGGAGGAGGCTCTCGCCGCCAAGGCCGAGCACCCCACGGCTGTGCCCATCGCGGGCGGCACGGATGTGATGGTCGAGATCAACTTCGATCACCGCCGGCCGGAGTACCTGCTGGACCTGACCCGCATCGGCGAACTCCGCGCCTGGGAAACCGGCGAGCAGGACATCCGGCTCGGCGCCGCCGTCCCCTACACCACGATCATCGAGCAACTGCGCGGCCCGCTCCCCGGGCTCGCGCTCGCCGCCCACACCGTCGGCTCACCGCAGATCCGCAACCGCGGCAGCGTCGGCGGCAACCTCGGTGCCGCCTCCCCGGCCGGGGACTCGCACCCCGCACTGCTGGCAGCGGGCGCGGAGGTCGAGGCGGCTTCGGTGCGCGGCACCCGCCTGATACCCGTCGGGGAGTTCTACACCGGGGTGAAGCGCAACGCCCTGGCGCCGGACGAACTGATCAGGGCCGTACACATCCGCAAGGCCACCGGGCCGCAGCAGTTCGCCAAGGTCGGCACCCGCAATGCGATGGTCATCGCGGTGTGCGCGTTCGGACTCGCCCTGCACCCCGGCTCGCGCACCGTCGGCACCGGCATCGGGTCCGCCGCGCCGACGCCGGTCAGGGCCCGCGCGGCCGAGGAGTTCCTCGCCGCCGCGCTGGCGGAGGACGGCCTGTGGGAGTCGGGGCGGCCCATCCCGCCGTCCACGGCGGCCCAGTTCGCCGAGCTCGCCTCCGGCGCGTGCAACCCGATCGACGACGTACGCGGCAGCGCCGCCTATCGCAGGCGTGCCGTGGGAATCATGGCCCGGCGCACACTCGGCTGGGCCTGGGACGAATACCGCAACACGGGGGAGAGGGGCGCGCGGTGCGCGTGAATTTCACGGTCAACGGCCGGCCACAGGAGGCGGACGACGTATGGGAGGGCGAGAGCCTGCTGTACGTCCTGCGCGAGCGGCTGGGCCTGCCGGGCTCCAAGAATGCCTGCGAGCAAGGGGAATGCGGCTCCTGCACGGTACGCCTGGACGGCGTCCCGGTCTGCGCCTGCCTGGTGGCGGCCGGACAGGCCGAGGGCCACGAGGTCGTCACCGTCGAGGGCCTGGCCGCCCACGCCGGAGCCGCCGAGGGACAACTCGCCCCGGTACAGCGGGCGTTCATCGACGCCGGCGCGGTGCAGTGCGGCTTCTGCACCCCCGGCCTGCTGGTCGCCGCCGATGAGCTGCTGGAGCGCAACCCCGAGCCGTCCGACGCGGACATCCGGGAAGCCCTCTCCGGCAACCTCTGCCGGTGCACCGGCTATGAGAAGATCCTCGACGCGGTGCGCCTGGCGTCCGCCCGCGCCGGAAGGGTGGGTTGAGATGCGCGACCCCGGCACGCCCGGACCGCTCACCCGGCACGACGGCGGAACGCTCGGCGGAATCGGCGAATCCGCTCTCCGCCCGGACGGCACCCGCAAGGTGACCGGCGAATTCGCCTACGCCTCCGACCTGTGGCACGAGGACATGCTGTGGGGCTTCACCCTCCGCAGCCCGCACACCCACGCCCGGATCGTCTCCATCGACGTCTCCCAGGCCCTCGCCACCGCCGGTGTGCACACCGTGCTGACGCACCAGGACCTCCCGGCCGCCACCCGCTACGGTCTGGAGATCCAGGACACCCCCGTCCTGGCCGACGGCGTGGTGCGTCACCATGGCGAACCCGTCGCCCTGGTCGCCGCCGACCACCCCGAGACCGCACGCCGCGCCGCCGCCAGGATCAGGGTCGAGTACGAGCAACTCCCCGTCGTCACCGACGAGAAGAGCGCCACGGCACCCGGCGCACCCCTCCTCCACCCGGGCCGCACGGATCCCCACGCGGACCATGTCCCGCACCCCAACATCGTCCACCGCCAGCCCGTCCTCCGCGGCGACGCCGAGGCGGCCCGGGCCCGGGCCCATGCCATTGTCTCCGGCAGCTATGCGATGGGCATGCAGGACCAGGCCTTCCTCGGCCCGGAGTCGGGCCTCGCCGTACCCGCCGAGGACGGCGGCGTCGACCTCTATATCGCCACCCAGTGGCTGCACGCCGACCTGCGCCAGATCGCCCCGGTCCTCGGCCTGCCCGAGGACAAGGTGCGGATGACCCTGTCCGGCGTCGGCGGCGCCTTCGGGGGCCGCGAGGACCTGTCGATGCAGGCCCATGCCTGCCTGCTGGCGCTGCGCACCGGCAAGCCCGTGAAGATCGTCTACAACCGGTTCGAGTCCTTCTTCGGCCATGTCCACCGCCATCCGGCCAGGCTCGACTATGAACACGGCGCCGACCGGGACGGCAAGCTCCTCTATGTCAAGGCCCGCATTGTGCTGGACGGCGGCGCCTATGCCTCCTCCTCCCCGGCCGTGGTCGGCAATGCCGCCTCGCTCGCCGTCGGCCCCTATGTCGTCGACCATGTGGACATCGAGGCCGTCGCCCTTTACACCAACAACCCGCCCTGCGGCGCCATGCGCGGTTTCGGCGCGGTCCAGGCGTGCTTCGCCTATGAGGCGCAGATGGACCGGCTCGCGGCCGAACTCGGCCTCGACCCGGTGGAGTTCCGCCGCCGCAACGCCATGTCCCAGGGGTCGGTCATGCCGACCGGCCAGATCGTCGACTCCCCGGCCCCGGTCGCCGAACTGCTCCGCCGGGTCAAGGCCAGGCCGCTCCCTCCGCAACGGCAGTGGGAGACCGCCGGCGGCGCCCCCGACATCCGCGCCCTGCCCGGCGGCCTGTCCAACACCACGCATGGCGAAGGCGTGGTGCGCGGCGTCGGCTATGCCGTCGGCATCAAGAACGTCGGCTTCTCCGAGGGCTTCGACGACTACTCCACCGCCCGGGTGCGGATGGAAGTGGTGGGCGGCGAGCCGGTGGTCACCGTGCACACCGCGATGGCCGAGGTGGGCCAGGGCGGGGTGACCGTCCACGCCCAGATCGCCCGTACCGAGCTGGGCGTCGGCCAGGTGACCATCCATCCCGCGGACACCCGGGTGGGCTCGGCGGGTTCGACCTCCGCCTCCCGCCAGACCTATGTCACCGGTGGCGCGGTCAAGCACAGCTGCGAGGCGGTGCGCGAGCGGGTGCTCGAGCTCGGCCGGGCCCGCTTCGGCAGCTGCCACCCGGCCTGGGCGACCGCCGAACTCGTGCTGGAGGGCGGCAAGGTGATCACCGACGGCGGCGAGGTCCTCGCCGACCTGGCGGACATCCTCGGCGAGGAGGTCGTGGAGGCGGAGCTGGAGTGGCGGCACCGCCCCACCGAACCCTTCGACCTGACGACCGGGCAGGGCTTCGGCCATGTCCAGTACTCCTTCGCCGCCCACCGCGCCGTCGTCGAGGTCGACACCGAGCTGGGCCTGGTCAAGGTCGTCGAGCTCGCCTGCGCCCAGGACGTCGGCAAGGCGCTCAACCCGCTGTCCGTGACCGGCCAGATCCAGGGCGGGACGACCCAGGGGCTGGGCCTCGCCGTGATGGAGGAGATCGTCGTCGACCCGGCGACGGCCAGGGTCCGCAACCCCTCCTTCACCGACTACCTCATCCCCACCATTCTCGACACCCCCGCCATCCCGGTCGACATCCTTGAACTCGCCGATGAGCACGCCCCGTACGGGCTGCGCGGCGTCGGCGAGGCGCCGACCCTCTCCGCCACCCCCGCCGTGGTGGCGGCCATCCGCCAGGCCACCGGCCTGGCCCTCGACCGGGTACCGGTCCGTCCCGAACACCTCACCGGGACGTCCTGACCGTTCCCTGCACTCCTCCGCCCGGCGGTGGCGCCCCCCAACCGCCGGGCGGGGCAGTCCCGTTCCGTCTCGGGCCGTCCCCCGGGTCGTGCAGCCTCATGGCATCCAAGGAGCAGGCACCATGACCCACTCATCCGTGCAGCCGGCGACCCCGGCCGGGGCCGCGGGCGCGGGCTCGCGCCCCCCGGCCGGGCGGTCCTGGCCCGACCGCTACTTCCACATCTCCGACCGGGGCTCCACTCTGGCCCGGGAGGTGCGCGGCGGCATCACCACCTTCATGGCGATGTGCTACATCCTCCTGCTCAACCCGCTGATCCTGTCCGGCAAGGACGTCCATGGGCATGCCCTGGGCCATGCCGCGCTGATCACCGGCACCGCCCTCGCCGCGGCGGTGTGCACCCTGCTCATGGGGTTCATCGGCAGGGTTCCCCTGGTGCTGGCCGCCGGACTGGGCGTCTCGGGGGTGCTCTCCACCCAGGTGGTCCCGCATATGACCTGGCCGCAGGCGATGGGCATGTGCGTGATCTATGGCGTCGTGATCATGCTGCTGGTGCTCACCGGCCTCCGCGAACTCATCATGAACGCCATCCCCTTGGCCCTCAAGCACGCCATCTCCATGGGCATCGGCATGTTCATCGCCCTCATCGGACTGGTGAAGGCGGGCTTTGTCCACGCCTCAAGGGGCGGCGGCCCGGTCACCCTGGGTCCCTCGGGCGAGCTGGCGGGCTGGCCGGTCCTGATCTTCTGCGTCACCCTCCTGACTGTCTTCATGCTCCAGGCCCGCAAGGTCTCCGGCGCGATCCTCATCGGCATCGTCATCGGCACGGTCCTCGCCGTCATCGTCAACGCGGTCGCCGACCCCGGTCCCACGGCATGGCAGAGCGGGCCCCCCGAACTCAAGGACAGCGCCGTCTCGATGCCCGACTTCTCGCTCTTCGGCCAGGTCGAGTTCGGCGGCTGGGACTCGATCGGCGCACTGAGCGTGAGCATGATCGTCTTCACCCTGGTGCTGGCCGGCTTCTTCGACGCCATGGCCACCATCATCGGCGTGGGCACCGAGGCGGGCCTCGCCGATGACCGGGGCCGGATGCCCGGCCTGAGCCGGGCGTTGCTCATCGACGGCGCGGGCGGTGCGATCGGCGGCGTCAGCGGGGCGTCCGGGCAGACCGTCTTCATCGAGTCCGCGACCGGGGTGGGCGAAGGCGCCCGCACCGGCCTTTCCTCCGTCGTCACCGGCCTGTTCTTCGCCGCGGCCCTGTTCCTCACTCCGCTCACCCGCATCGTGCCGGGCGAGGTCGCCGCGGCCGCCCTGGTGGTGATCGGCGCGATGATGATGAGCAACGCACGGCACATCGACTGGAACGACCGCGGCGTGGCGATCCCGGTGTTCCTCACCACGGTCCTGATGCCGTTCACCTACTCCATCACCGTGGGCGTCGGCGCGGGCGTCATCGTCTACACCGCCATCAAGACGGCGGAGGGCAAATGGCGCGAACCGGGTGCCTTCATGTGGGCGCTGACGGCCGTCTTCGCCGTCTACTTCGCCCTGCATCCCATCGAGCACTGGCTTGGCATCAAGGGGAGTTGACGTGCTGGACATCGCCGAAGAGCTGCACCAGTGGTGTCGGCAGGGCCGCGACTTCGCCGTCGCCACGGTCGTCGCCGTGCACGGCAGCGCCCCCCGGCAGCCCGGCGCCGCCCTCGCGGTCGACGCCGACGGCACGGTGGTGGGATCGGTGTCCGGCGGCTGCGTGGAGGGCGCCGTCTATGAGCTGTGCCGGGCCGCCCTGGAGAGCGGCGAGGGCGTGCTGGAGCGCTTCGGCTACTCCGACGAGGACGCCTTCGCCGTGGGCCTGACCTGCGGCGGAGTCATCGACATCCTGGTGACCCCGGTCCCGGCCGCGGCCCCCCAACGCCCGCTGATCGCGGCCGCGTTGGCCGCGGCGGCAGGAGGCGAGCCGGTGGCGGTGGCACGGCCCCTCACCGGCCCCCCGGGCGCCCTGCTGATACGAGCCGACGGCACTTGCACCGGCACCCTGGGCGGCCCCCCGGAACTCGACCGCACGGCAACGGCGGAGGCGGCCGCACTGCTGCACACGGGCCGCACCGGCACCGTGGAACTCGGATGCGGAGAGCGGGCCGTCCTGCTCGTCGAATGCGCTGTCCCACCACCCCGGATGCTGGTCTTCGGCGCCATCGACTTCGCCGCGGCCCTGGTCGGAGCCGGGAAGTTCCTCGGCTACCGGGTCACGGTCTGCGACGCCCGCCCCGTCTTCGCCACGGCCCACCGCTTCCCGGACGCCGATGAGATCGTCGTCGACTGGCCGCACCGCTACCTGGACGCCCAGCGGCTCGACTCCCGTACGGCGCTGTGCGTCCTGACCCATGACCCGAAGTTCGACCTCCCCCTGCTGGAACGGGCCCTCCGGCTGCCCGTCGCCTATGTCGGCGCGATGGGCTCCCACCGCACCCACCGGGACCGGCTGGCACGCCTGCGCGAAGCAGGCCTGAGCGAGGTGGAGTTGTCCCGTCTGCACTCCCCGATCGGGCTCGACCTCGGGGCCCGCACACCGGAGGAGACCGCGCTCTCCATCGCCGCCGAGATCGTCGCGGTGCGCCGGGGCGGGTCGGGGGTGCCACTGACGGGGTCGGGGGTGCCGATCCACCACGATGGGGCGGTGGTGGGGTCGGCGGTGTGCGGGCTGGTCCAGGCCGCCGGCTAGGACGACAGGGGTACGCGCATCTCGTCGCGCACTGTGGCGGTCTTCTTCGCGAGTGCGTCGAGGTCGGCCTTCTCGGTGAGGCTGGGGAAGGTGACGGTGGCCACCGTGCTGTGGTCACTCCACCCACAGACGTATATGGAGGCTGTCCCTCCGGACCGGGTGAGTTCCATCACCTCGCAGGTGACGGGCTCTTGGCTGCCGGACGGCGTGATCTCCCGGGCGGGCGTGGTGACATGCACCCCCTGGCTTTCGGACATCCCCCGGAGCATGCTGTCCAGCGCGGACTTGGGGTTGGTGACCTCGCCATAGATGCCGGCGGCAACCAGGCTGGCGGACTCGGCGCCGGAGGCGCCGGTGTACTGACCGCCCACCCCCTTCATATGGCGGGCAAACAGGCCGCTGCTCTGCCCCTTTATGCCGTCCTGCATGGTCTGGCTCACGTCCTTGGCCAGGACGTACTGGCCGCCCGCCAGGGAGTGCGGCACCGTGAGCCGGTACCGCTGGGAGGACGGAGCGGGACCGGCCGTGCCCGGCGAGCTGTTGCCGGACGGACGGCCGGAGGGGTGGTCCGAGGCATGGGTCTTCCGGTCGTCCTTCTTGTCGTCGGAGGTGGCATAGAACAGAACCCCGCCCAGTGCCACCACGCCCACCAGTGCACCGGCGACGATGGCGACGATCGCCCCGGCCCCCAGCCCCCGGCGCGGCGGGGGCGGCGGCGGTATCGGTGGCGCTCCCCAGGCTCCCTGCTGTGGATAGGCCGGGTGCTGCGGGTACTGGTGCTGCGGTGCGCCGTATGACGGCGGCATCGGGGGCTGCTGCGGCGGCTGAGGCGGCTGCTCAGGCGGTGGCATGGTCATGAATCGGACTTCCTCTCGTTCCCGCGCTCGAGCACGTACGGTATGCCACCGCGTGAAGGGCCGGACTACGGGCACAGATAGAACAGCTCAGGGTCCCCCTCGTCCAGGCCGTGCACCATGCCGACCGGGCGCCAGCCGACGCGCTGCAGCAGCCGCTGCATCGGCTGGTTGGAGAGGTTGGCCGAGGCGAACAACTTGTCCGTGGCGCAGGCGGCCTCCGCCGCCGTGAGTAGCCGCGCACCCACGCCCCGGCCGCGGGCGGCCGGCGCCACCATCAGCATGCTGACAAAACCCTGCTCGAAGAAGGTGTACTCCAGCACGCAATAGCCCAGTGGCCCGGCCGGACTCTCCGCCATGATCACCGCGTTCCGCGTACACCAGCGCCGGATGCGCATGCTCCGCTCGCGGTCACCGCCTGCCACCACCGAGTCGATCGCGCTCAGCGCCTCGGCATCCGCCTCGCCCGCGCGGCGCAGGGTGAGCCCGTCAGGATTCGCTGGTTCCATGCGGGCCATGCTGCCAGCCGCTCATGGATTGGTCTTCGTGGCGGTTAAGTTCGCCATGGTGCTGACGCCACCGGCGAGGGCGTCAAGCCGAAGGCGGAACGATCAAGTATGGGCGCGGTCCCCTCAATTCGTCTGAGGGGGCCGCGCTTTGCTATGCGGTCAGGCAGGCAGCTGTGGCGGCTGCGAGGAGGACAGGACTTCCCGTAGATCGCGCGCTGCCGTCAATTCCCGGGCCCCGCGTGGCAGGCCGGTTACGAGTTCCTGGCCCCGGCGGGCGATCAGGCCGGTCCGGTACGAGGGCGGGAGAGTGGTGATGATGTGTACCGCTTGGGTGCACGCGCTGTCGTGGTCGCCCTTGGCAGCCGTGCACAGTGCCTCGTCGAGGTGGATCAGGGCCGGGGACATCACGGACGCAGGGCTGATCAGTCGTAGAGCCTCGGCCTGCATCCGGTCGGCCGGGCCGGTGTCGCCGATGGCCGTGTAGGCGCGGCTGGCATGGACGAGGTGCTGCTGGACCGGGTAGCCGTACCAGGTGCCTGCCGCGTCCGTGTCGCGCAGGCGCTCGCGGGCGCGCTCGGCATCGGCTATCGCCTTGCGGGTCTCGTCAACGTGGCCGAGGGCGGCGTGGGCGCGGGCCTGGGCGGCGGCGGCCAGTGCTCCGGCGGCCGAGATGCCGTCGCCTGCCAGGCTGCGGGCGCGGTCGGCGAGGCGGAGGGCGGCGGCGGGCTGGCCCCAGTTGAGAGGGACCATCGCTTCCCGCGCGGTCACCCATGCCTGCACCGTCGTGTCCTTGCTGGCCTGGGCGGCAGCAGCGGCGTTGGCATACCAGCGGTGCGCGTCGCGTGGGTACCCCATGTCGCCGAGGACGAGCGCGACGATGCCGGACATCTGCGCGGAGACGCGCAGGACCCGCTCGCGCTCGCCTTCGTCCTCCAACTCGGTCAGGAAGCGGTGGAGGTCTTCGAGGTCGAGGAGGGCATCGTGCAGGACGGCGATGGGGGCGCGTCCGCCGTAGCCGCAGCCGTAGCGCCAGGCGGTCTCCTCCCAGCGGCCGATGAGCACGTCGCGTCCTGCGGCGGTGGTGATGGCGGATTCGGCCCTGGCCTGTTGCCCGGCAAGGAGTTCGAGAACCGGCGGGGACAGGACGGCGCTGGTCCCCAACGCCGCGCGGAGGATGGTGCGTCGTTTCATGTCGTCGTCTCCCTCCTCTCCCGCCGAGGGAGGTGCCGAAGCGCCGTCGCCGAGAGAGCTTCTGGTGTGGGGTGGGGAGGGGCATTCACCGGCTGCCCAGGGCCGGAGGCGCGAAAGGGCGCCGCCTGTCTCCAGGATGATGTCGCACGCCGCGAGCATGTCCTCCGACAGAAGGTGCCTACCCGATTCGGCCAGCGAGATGAGGGATCGGTCGCAGTGGAGCCTGTCGGCTAACCCCTGCTGCGACAAGCCACGGAACGTGCGCCACTCGTACAGCTCCCCGCCCAGGTACTCGGCGAAGCTGTCGTAGCGGTTGAGCTTGCGCGGACGCCGCCCCACATGGCCCTCCCCGGTGGTGAATCCACGGTTCACATTCCTTCACGATGCCAGGACTACCGGGCGCGCGTTGACCAGTCCAGCCTGCGAGATATCCCCCAACGCCCGTACACCAACGGGCTGTTCAGCATGGCGTGAATCTGCCCATCCCGCATCAGTAGAGGAGTTCTTCTCCCCATGGCCCACGCGTTCTCCCCTGACCCCATCGAGCACCAGGCTGCGGCCCCCACCGACGGGGCCGGTGCCAGAGAGGTGACCCGCAGCACCACGGCCGGCCAGGCGGCCTCCAGCACCTCCGCGGGGTCGCGATCGGCGTTCATCGACCACGTATTGCCGCTCAAGCGGGACCTGACGTACGACCCCCACCGGGCGAAGGCTGTTCTGCCGGTCGAAGTCTGCTTCCGCGACGGCCGCACGGTGACGACGGCTCTCGTTCTCGACCCCGACCAGATGTCGGTGGTGTCCGTTCAGTTGGAGCGGGCCATCGACAAGCGCAACCGAACGCGATGACCTGACCTGTCCCCTTCACGGAGCTGGAGGAGCACGATGCCGCACCACATCCACGAGGACGCCGAGCGGATCGGGCCCCTCATCCGCTCCCGGCGTGAACAGCTCGGCCTGTCCGAGGACGACGTCGCCCGCCGCTTGGCCGAGCGGTCGGGACGCAACACCGTGGTCCGCAACGACGTGTGGCGGTGGGAGACCGAGTACGAGGGGCGCACCCCCACCACTTGGTGGCTCGTGCACCTGGCGGCCGTCCTCGACCTTGCCGAGGACCGGCTGCGGCGGGCCCGTGCGGCGTCGAGGGGGGCCCGACGCCAGGCCGTGCCGACCGCTTCTGGATGACGGATTGGCAGACGCCCTGGCACTCTCCCGGCCCCCGGCCGGCTCCGTACGGTTCTCCACAGCAAGCCTCAAGGCAGCAGCGCCGACCACGAGGAGGCCGCCGTGCACCACGCCGAGGACACCCGCACCGGGCCGCTGGGCGAGAGCGGGTTCACCACGGGACTGCGCTGGGCCAAGGCTGCGGACGCGGTCGCCCTCGCCGGTTCTCTGATCCGGCGCCTGGAGGGCCGGGAGGTGGTGAAGAACCCCCACGCCACCATGGGGTGGGCCCGTGAGGCCGTGCGGGCCCCGGCCCTGGTCGAGACGGTCACCGCGCTGATCGGCGGTTCGGTGGCCGTGGAGAACACGTTCCTGATCCTCAAGCCCCCCTCCGGTGCGTTCACGGTGCCGTGGCACCAGGACGGCATCAACGAACGGCTGGAGCTCGACCCCGTGCGGGCGGTGACGGCTTGGCTGTCGATCAGCGGTGCCGACGCCGACAACGGCGCCGTCGCGGTGCTGCCCGGCTCCCACACGGCCGGATGGCGGGCGTTCACCGTCGACACCGACTCCGGGTCCGAGGGCAGCGGCCGGGGGCGTCCCCTGTCCATCGCCGAACCTTCGGACGCCGACCGGGCCCGCGTCGTCGCGGTGTCGGCCGGTGAGGCGCTGCTGATGGACGTGCGGCTGCTGCACCGCTCCGGGCCCAACACCACGGCCCGGCACCGCATCGCCTTGAACATCCGCTACGTGGCCCCGGGCGGCGTCCGTCCGCGCGGTGGCCACCCCATGCCCCAGCTCGACCCCGTGTGCGGGCCGGGCTGGTGAACGAAATCCCTACCGGCACCAACCGAGACAGGGAGGAACGATCATGTCCGTGACGACCATGCTCGACCAGGACACGCAGCAGATCACGCGCGTGCGGGTCCTGGTCGGCGAGGACGGCGACGCCGGACGGCGCGGCGACAAGACGCCCGTGGCGTTCAGCGACTGCCACTACTACTGCCCCGACCGGGCCATCGTCGAGCAGTGCATCGAGCACCTGAAGGACTCCGACGACCGCCTGCGGGCCCGGCCCGAAGAGCAGATGCTCTGGGACTGGCAGTGCACCTACTTCGAGGCCGACCCCGACAACAAGGCCGGCGGCGGCACGATCATCCTGGGCGTCGCCTGGTACGACCGTGAGTTCTTCGACGACCGCCGTGAGGCGTGGTTCGGCGCCATGCACAAGCGGATCTACCAGCAGATCGGCGTGCCGCTGGAGAACATCACCGTCGAACACTGGCTGTCCCTGAACCACGCCGCGTGGAACCTCAGCGCGGACGCGGCCTGACCACCGCACGACCGGGCCCCCGCCTGCCTCGTACCCGGGCGGACGGGGGCCCGGTTCACGCCTTCGGCGCCGCCGCGATCTGCGGTGCGGCAGCAGTCGTCGGGACGGGACGGTCTGTCAGCCGGCGCCCGGCCCACCATCCGGCAAGGGCGATCGACGACAGCAGGACACCGGCGCCCACGAACGTCCTCGCCGGGGCCGCGTCCACCGCGAAGGGCAGCAGCAGCATCCCGGCCGTCCCCGCCGTACGGATGGCCGTCTGGTCCACCGTCAGCAGCCGCAGCCGCACCGGCCCGGGGAACCGCGACAGGTGCGTACGCAAGGTCACCGCCGAGACGGGGACCAGGAGGCCGGAGGCCACGCTGAGCGCGAGCACGGCGGGAAGCGTCGTAGCCATCCCGAGCCCGGCGAGCATCACCCCCGCCGCCGCCCAGGCCCCGCAGTACGTCCCCAGCCAAGGCCATCGGTCGGGCAGGTTCCCGATCAGCAGGTTCCCCGCCAGCGCCCCGGCCGCCGTCGCCGCGAGCGCGAGGCCGTACCCGGCGGCGCCCTGCCCCATCCGGTGGGCAAGCAGCGCAGGCAGCCCGACCGCTGAGACGGCCGCGACGAACAGCCCGGCCGCGTGCACCGTCACCGCGACCCCGACCCTGGGGTGCTCGCGCAGGACCGGACGCACCCGTACCGGCTCCCGTGGCCCCGCCTCCTGGGCCGTGTCCGGCACGGCGGAGGCGACCGCGCGGCGGCCGAGCCAGCTCAGGACCGCCGCCGACACCGCGAACGTCGCTCCGTCCAGGGCGAACAGCTGGATCTCGGAGACCACCAGGAGCAAGGCCCCCACGCTGCCCGGGCCGGCGACGGCGGCGAGCCGCGTCGTCAGGTCGAACAGGCCGGAGACGTGCTGGACCTCATCGGCCTCCACCAACTCCGGCACCAACGCCCCGAGGTTGGGGTCGAAGACCGCCCCGAGCACGCCCAGCACCAGCACCAGGACGAGCAGCACCACGAACCCGTCGAAGGTGGGCGACCACACCAGCGGCACCGCCACGGCCACGAGCGTGCGGGCGGCATCTACCCACGCCAGGCGCCGCCAGGACGCGAACCGCTCCATCAGGCGCCCGGCACCGCCCAGAACGATGTACGGCAGCGACTCCACCACAGCGACCAGGCCCATGAGCGACGCCGAGTGTGTGGACTCGTACACCACCCACATCACGGCCAGTCCATACAGCCGGTCGCCGAAGGTCGAGAGCGCCATCGAGAGCCACAAGCAGAGCACGGACCGGCGGCGCAGAAGCCGCATGTATCCCATCGCGCACGTTCCTCCGGCACCCGGTTCCCGACGGCAGGTACGCCACCCTAGGACCGGTCGCCCCAGCGCCACCGGCAAACCCCGAATCCGACCGGAGCCCCACCCGTGCGCGGGAACAGCACCGGTCATACCCGAGCACTGGAGGCAACCTTGAGTGCACAATCCGACGCCCAGGCACGTATTTGGGATAAATGGGCCGACCACTACACGGCCGATTCAGCCGGACACCTCCCACCCGAGGAGGCGGTCAAGGCCCTTACCGGCCTTGCTGCTGGAGGTCGCGCGCTGGAACTCGGCGTGGGAGACGGCCGGCTGGCCCTCCCCCTGGCCGCCGCCGGGATACCGGTCACCGGCATCGACGCCTCGCCCCGGATGCTCGACGTGCTCCATTCCCGGTGCCGCGGCCTGTCGGTCCGTACGGTGCTCGGCGACATGGCCGAGCCGGACCTCAGCGACGACCCGTACCAGCTGATCTACTGCGCGGCCTCGACGTTCTTCCTGCTGCTCGATCAGGACCGGCAGACCAGCTGCATCCACAACGCCGCCCGACTCCTCGCACCCGGCGGCGTCCTCGCGATCGAGGCCGCCGTACCGGGAGGCCGGGCCCTCCCGCTTCAGGACCACACCGCCGTCCGGGACATCGGCACCGACCACGCGAAGGTCACCTTCGCTCTCCACGACCGGCTCGCTTAGACCATCCGGTCCCAGGAGATCCGGATCACCGAGCAGGGCACGCGGATGCTGCCCGCGACCAAGCGGTACGCATACCCGAGCGAGATCGATCTCATGGCTCGCCTCGCCGGGCTCGCCATCGCCGAACGCTGGGCGAACTGGCGATGCGCAGAGTTCACCAGCCACAGTTCCCACCACGTGAGCCTGTACCGGCATACCGACCGAGGCAGGTGACGGCGCCGTATCTGGGTTAGTTAGGCGGAGCGAGGTGGTACAGGACCTTGGCCGTGCTTCTGTTGCCCGCGGCGGGAAGCCACAGCGTCGGTGTACAGCTCGGTTGTCAAATCCTGTTCATCGATGCCGAGGTCTTCGAGTACAGCCCTGACGTCGGCCAAGGCGTACCGCACATCATCGCCGTTGACCAGCGTCTCGACCTCGATGAAAGTACCTTCGATCTCCGGAACTTGGACGAGTGTGGCCGTCATGCGGCGACCGCGCGTCTCAAACGAGTAGTTGCGGCATCGCTTTTCGAAGGTGATGGAGGGGACGTAACCGAGGCCGCGCAGCGTGGCATGGATTGCGGCTGGGTCGTCAACTCGAGTCTCATGCTCCGGCTTGGAGCCGGAAGCTTTGTCGACGCCGGCCTCCTTGTAGGTGAGAAAACTTCGTGTGCCATCCGATGCGTGCACGGTCCGGACTCGCAGTTCGCGGTCTTCGTCGGCAAGGGTGCCTGTCGCGGTGTCGTAGTACGTGTCCTGGTACACCTCTGCCCGTCCGATGGCGCGCTGTTCAAGGTGGTGCATGACGGCTTCGGGGTCGCGGACACGGGCTTTGAGCTCTGCCTCGATCATCATGCTTCCTCGTTCGGGTAACGCGGTCGGCGGGGTCGGTGATCGCCTCACCCGCGCGGCTCAGGGTGAGCTCCCCAAGGTCCGCTGGTTTCATGCGGGTCATGCTGCTGGCCGCTCATGCCGTCAGTACCTCCAGAGTCAAGTCCCAGGGGTAGTGGTCGATTTGCTTGCCACCTGTTCCAGGTGCGTGAGGTGCCCATTCGCCCGGACCGTGCAGGATGCGCACCCCCGCTGAACGCAGGGTTTCGATCGAGCGCTGCGTTGCGGGGTGTTTTTGGAAGGCGGTGGACCAGAAGGGGAGGGCCACGATGGGAAGCCCGAGCCCAATGGCCTCGCAGAGCAGGCCCAGGGCGTAGGTATCCGCGATACCGGTAGCCCATTTGTTGGCGGTGTTCATCGTCATCGGAGCGACGACTATGGCGTCGGCAGGAGGGTTGCGCTTCGCTTCGTCTGCCTGGCGCCAGTCGGAGCGAAGGGGCCGTCCTGAGATTTCCTCCAGCGCGGGACGGTCGATGAATCCTCCGGTCGCTGCAGCGGGTGTGGCGATGACGCAAACGTCCCAGCCGCGCCTGACCGCGGTTTGGACCAGCTGAATGGCGTCTGTTGCGGGTCCGGCGGCGCAGATGACGTGGTAGAGGACCTTGCCGGAGTTCATACGACCACCTGAGCTCGGGCTGCCAGTGAGCGCAGGACCGGCACACGTCCACCTCGATCACGCATCAGAAGTTCTCCGATCAGATTACGCACCACAGGGCGTGACTGTACCTCTTCGGGCGCTTCACACTCAGCCGCGAGAAGGGCTGCGGTCGCCTTCTGTGTGTGTCCGCAGCCGTACAAGGCGCGTGCCACGTCGGTCCAATAGACGGCTCGGCGTTCCGCTACTGCCAAAGTGCCGACATTGACTTTCCGCGCTTCATCCAGGGCACGGCCTGCGTCACCCAGAGTAAGTGCGATGGAGACCCTGTGCAGAGTCACGTTGCCGGCTTCGAAGGCGGTCCATTGACGGTTTCCGCTCGATCCATTGATCAACTCGGCTGCTCTGTCTGCGTCTTCCAATAGAGCCTCAGCCGTGTCTCGATCTCCGGCTGTTGATGCCGCCCATGCCCCTCTTAACAGCAGGGAACCGAATACCGATACTCGGTCGGGATCGTTTCGGTTGATTCCTCCGCCGAGCTGGTCGGCTGCGTGTGTGACTACTCGGATGGCTTGACGATGGTGGCCAACGGATGCAATCGCGTGGGCGAGGATGCGCGAGGCCGTGGCAAACGCGGCGGCGCACTCCGCGCGACGGGCGGTTGTCATGGCTTTCTCAGCGGCGATCCAAGCGGAGGCTGGATCATTGGACTTGAGGAGCAATGAAGCGGCTACGTGGTAGGCGTTTGCTGCGGCGACGTCGATCTGCCGTTGTTCACGGTCATGTTCGTGGCGGGTTTGCAGTTCGATCAAGAGGCTGGGCAAAGTCCGAGTGAGCTGGGCGTAGCGGCATGCCTGGATGTGGCGCTTGGCGGCAGCGGTTGCTTTGAACAGTGCGTCGGGACTCCTGGGTTCGGCGGTGAGGGCGATTGTGCCGGTGAGTGCGTTCCTCAGTGGGTCCATCGGGTCTGTGGTGACGTAATCCAGTAGATCTTCGGGGGTAGCGGGCACGCTCACGGCAGTGATCGCGGCAAGTGAACCAGCCATGAACTCACGTCGTCTCACGGGGTCATCGTGCGCCTCGGTGGGCGAGGGCGAGGGCTTGACCCCCTTGATCGGGCGTGCAAACCCCAACTGCTCGATGGGGCACTGCAGCAGGGCCTGAAGAACCGTCCGCGTTCCTGGGTGGGGCCAGCCAGGTGCCCTGGACTCCCAGCGCCGGACCTGGCGGACGGACACACTGAGCCTGGTCCCCAGTTCGACCGCCATCGACTCGAAGGCTTCGACGAACTCTTCCTGGGTGTGGATGCCTCTGGCGATGCGTGCTTGTACGAGCAGGCGGTTGCCATATGGACCTGACATGTACTGCCTCCGAGCGTGGCGTACGGCACAACGTATCCCGCGGATTGGCTTGCGGATATGGAAATGTCCTCCGAAACGTCCTCCTGGATGACCTCCCCTCTGGCCTGGTCCCGGTCGTCGTGGAGCGATGTTCTTGAGTCATGAAATTCTCGGAGGAGAAGTCAAGGTGCCTGTATCCGGCCGTAGATGCGGCCTCGTGGCTCGTCTCACGCGAGCTCCACCCCCGCACCGCCCGTGAGGCATGGATGCGCGACGCCCCCGCCATGCTCCGTATCGGTGTTCACTTCGACGCGATCCGCCTCCCTGCCGAGCTCGTCCACCATTTCGCTGACAGCGAGAAGCGCGAGATGGTCGAGCGTGCCCTCCGTGAGGCGGGCATCGGCGGTGCCGTCATCGTCGATCCCGCGCGGCGCTGGTATTACGCCCTCGTGCCGCCCGGCACCGCTGCCGGCTGGCGCGAGCCCGGCGGTACGGCGCTGGGGGAGGACCACTACCTCGGCGTCCCGGCCCCGCACCGCGCCGAGCCGCCCGGCACGTACTGGCTGCTGACCCCGCCGAGCGGCGGAGGTGATCTCTGTGTGCCGGGCGCCGTGCGTGCCGTGATCAAGGCGGGGCTCCGGCGGCGGCCCGCGACGGTGCGGACGGTCAACTGGGGGCGATCGAGTGCGCTTTGAGCAAGAGGATCTTGAAGAGGAATAGATCCCTCCGGGCCCCCGGCGACCGACGGGCAGTTGTGCCGTGAAAACATTCTCCGAACACTTGTCCCCCAAGTCGGAGATCTGCTCGCCTTGACGCCTTCCAGATGGTCCCGGAGTCTCGCCATAACCCTGGCCATGGCCGCCTGTGGCACGGCGGTCACCGCCACTGCGGCCACCGCCGCTCCCGCACCCGGCGACAGCTCCGCCGCCGAGAAGTACTGGACGGCCGACCGCATGGCCGCCGCGCAGCCCGTCGACGCCCAGCGCGGTACCGTCCCGCCGTCCGGGTTGGCCCGCTCCCGACGTGCAGCGGCCGGCGCGCCGGCCGGGACTCCGAAGGGCACCTTCGGTGACGGACTGCCCATGGTCGGCACGTTCTTCTTCAAGGACGTCGCGGGCGACACCTCCTGCACGGCCAGTGTGGTGCGCAGTGGCGGCCGCGATCTGATACTCACCGCCGCCCACTGCATCAAGAACAAGGACTTGAGCAAGAAGGCGTACCCGATATTCGTGCCGCAGTTCCGCAAGGGCAAGAGTGCGGCGCAACAGCCGTTCGGGGTGTTCCCGGTGGGTGGGAAGAAGTTCATCGATCCCGGATACAAGACGGCCAATGGCACGGGCCAGGACTCCAACCTGGACTTCGCCTTCCTGCGGGTGGGTCCCAACAGGCAGGGCAAGAAGGCCGAAGACGCCGTCGGGGGGCTGCGGCTGACGAATACGCCGCGCATGACCAACACGGTCACCGTGGTCGGCTACCCCAACAAGAGGTACAACCCCACCCAGCGGGCGGTCAGTTGCAGCACGGGGACCAGTCAGCTCCCCGGCTACCGTCAGCTGCGGCTGCAGTGCGAGAACCTCTTCGACGGAGTCTCCGGCGGCCCCTGGATCATGAACTATGACGCCAGGAAGCGCACGGGCGATGTGATCGGCATCGTCGGCGGTTCCGGCGGCGGTGGCAATGTCCACTGGATCAGCTACTCCCCGGTCTTCGACCAGTCGATACAGCGGCTCTACGCGGACGCGGTCAATGGCCGTGACCCGGTCGGCGGCGGACTGGCCACACAGGTCGCCCCCGCCCTCCCGGAGCAGGCCAAGTACATGCGGTCGGCGCGGTTCCTGGTGGCCGGTGACTACACCGGTGACGGCCGCGAAGATCTGCTGGTGGTCTGGAAGGACGGCGAGGCCACCCTCTACCCGGGCAATGGCTCGGGCGGCTTCGGCGCGGGACGCAGGATCGCGGACCAGCACAGCCCCCTGGAGCGGGCCCTGTCCGTCACCGGTGGCAACTTCACCGGCGGCACCGGCGACCTCGTGGTGCTCTGGGGAGACGACAAGGGCAGGAACACCGGCAAGCTCAGCCTCTTCGCGGATGTGGGCAAGGGCGTCTTCACCTCGTCCCGGGAGTATGTGCTGGGCCGCGCCGGGTCCATGTGGAAGGACGCCGTCAAGCTCACCGGCGGCGGGTTCAACACCGCGGGCAACTCCACCGACCTGGCCGCGGTCTGGCGCGATGGCGAGGTCACCCTGCACAGCGGTGTCAGCGCCTCGGGCACCGGCAAGGAGCGCACGCTCGCCAAGAAGGGCTCCGGCTGGCAGGGCGTCACCGCCATCACCGCCGGCCGGTTCTCCGGACGGACCGGTGAGGACCTGATCGCCCGCTGGCCGGACGGTCAGCTGCAGGCCTGCGCCGGTACCGACTGCGATCCCAAGGCGCGCACCACGGTGCAGGCGGGGAGCTCCTCCACCAAGGACGGCTCCGTGATGGTCGCCGGCGACTTCTCGGCCTCCGGCCGCCGGGACGACCTGGTCGTCCGCTGGAGCAATGGCGAAACCTCCCTCTATGACCGCAGCACCGCGCGCGCTCTCGGCATCTGGAACCCGCTGGTGGCACCCTGATCGGCGGCTGAACCCAGGCCGACGTGGGGGGGGGCCCCCGCGCCGGCCGGGGCCCCCCCCCCCCCCCCGGCCCCGGAATTGGCCCCGCCGGGTGCCCGTAAGCGCCCGGTGGGACAGGGGGGGCGCCAGTGGGCCCCCCCCGCCCCCCCCGCCGCCC